>JACCVA010000132.1 GCA_013698435.1 Nocardioidaceae bacterium
TTAGCTCAAGGTGCTGTGTGCGACACGCACTTCGGGGTGTAGAACAGACCCGTGACTGACGATCCCTTGGTCCTCGGACCCCTGCTCAGGTACGTCGACCACACCTCGGCGTCCATCTGGGTTGAGACGAGCGACCGGGCTGAGGTGTGCGTGCACGCCGGCGGCAACTCCTGGTCCGCGACGACGTTCTCTGCCCATGGTCACCACTACGCCCTCGTCGAGGTGGAGGGGTTGGAGCCGGGCTCCATCCACACCTACACGGTCACGGTGGACGGAACCGAGGTCTGGCCGCCGTCGGACTCGCCATACCCACCGAGCCGGATCGCCACCATGAAACCCCGCGGAGAGCTGCGGATGGCTTTCGGGTCGTGCCGCACGAGCGTGCCGCATGATAGCGATGGCAACAAGAGCCATGGCGTCGACGCGATGCGTGCCTACGCGCTTCACATGGCGTTCGACGGCAACGACAAGTGGCCCGACATGGTGACGTTCCTCGGTGACCAGGTGTACGCCGACGAGACCTCCGACGCCATGCGGGAGTTCATCGCGGCTCGGCGCGACATCGAGGCGCCGCCCGGCGAGGAGCTCAAGGACTACGAGGAGTACGCCCACCTGTACAAGTTGGCCTGGTCGGACCCGGCCAACCGCTGGCTCCTGTCGACCTTGCCGAGCGCGATGATCTTCGACGACCACGACATCCGTGACGACTGGAACACGTCGCACACGTGGCGGGAGAAGATGAACGCGACGTCGTGGTGGCACGAGCGCATCGTCGGGGGACTGGGCTCCTACTGGGTCTACCAGCACCTAGGCAACCTGTCGCCCTCCGCGCGGGCCGAGGATGAGGTCTGGAAGCAGGTTGTGGCCGCGTCACGGGGTGAGGAGGAGTTCGACGTCACCTCGATCGTCGACGAGCTCGCGGAGAGGTCCGACGAGCATCCCGAGACCTACCGCTGGAGCTTTGCCCGCGACATGGGCGAGACCCGCCTCATCGTCCTCGACTCGCGGGCGGCGCGGGTGCTGGAGCCCGAACAGCGCTCGATCCTTGACCCCGGTGAGATGGCCTGGCTCGACGAGCAGATGCAGGGCGGCTTCGACCACGTTCTGATCGGCACGTCCCTGCCCTTCTTGCTGTCCCCTGGGCTCCATCAGTTCGAAGCCTGGAGCGAGGCCGTGGCCACAGGAGCCTGGGGGAAGCGGTGGTCGAGGGCGGGAGAGAAGCTCCGCCAGACTATCGACCTCGAGCACTGGGCGGCCTTCCAGGATGGCTTTGTCGACGTGGCCCGGATGGTCACCGAGGTGGCCGACGGCAAGCGCGGCCCCGCGCCGGGCACGGTGACCTTTCTGAGCGGTGACGTCCACAACTCGTACGTCGCCGAGGTATTTCGCTCGGGGGGCGCACGGATCCTGCAGGCGGTCTGCTCACCGATCCGCAACCCGTTGCCCCAGATGATCCGTTACGCCACAGGCTTCTCGTCCATGAACATCGGCCGCGGCTTCGGCACGTTCCTCGCCCGGCGAGCTAAGGTCTCGGACCCGCCCTTCGAGTGGAAGACGATCCGCGGCCCCTGGTTCGACAACAACATCGCGACGCTGGAGACGCGGGGCAGGGCGCTGTCGCTGCGGTGGGAGGCGGGCGTCGTCAGGGACGGCAACGACGACAGACCAGAGCTCGAAGTGGTCGCTCGGGTGGAGATCGACGTCTGAGCGTTCGAGCGTCCCCTCGAGGCCTGTCAGCCGAAACGGCCTGAGATGTAAGCCTCGGTCGACGAGTTGTCGGGGTTGGAGAAGATTTTCGTGGTCGCTCCGTACTCGATCAGCTTCCCGGGCCCGCCGACGCCGGCGAGGTTGAAGAAGGCGGTGGTCTCCGACACCCGCGCCGCCTGCTGCATGTTGTGGGTGACGATGACGATCGTGTAGTTCTCCTTGAGGTCGTCAATGAGGTCCTCGATCGCGCTCGTCGAGATGGGGTCGAGCGCCGAGCACGGCTCATCCATCAGCAGCACCTGCGGCTCGACCGCGATAGCCCGGGCGATGCACAGCCGTTGCTGTTGGCCGCCTGAAAGGCTGGAGCCAGGCTTTCCGAGCCGGTCCTTGACCTCGGTCCACAGGTTCGCCGCGCCGAGCGACCGTTCGACGATGTCATCGGCGGCAGCCTTGTTCAGCCGCTTGCTGTTCAGCTTGATGCCGGCGAGGACGTTCTCGGCGACGGACATCGTCGGGAAAGGGTTCGGCCGCTGGAAGACCATGCCGATCTGGCGTCGCACCTCGACCGGGTCCATGTCGTCGTCGTAGAGGTCGGTGCCGTCGATCAGGATCTTTCCCTCCACGCGAGCGCCGGGGATCACCTCGTGCATGCGGTTCAGCGACCGCAGGAACGTCGACTTGCCACACCCCGAGGGTCCGATCAGCGCCGTGACCGATCGAGCGGCGATCGGGAGCGTCACACCTTCGACGGCCTTGAAACTGCCGTAGAAGATGTCCA
>JACCVA010000157.1 GCA_013698435.1 Nocardioidaceae bacterium
GAGCTCAGGTGGGTGGCGACTGCCCGACCGATCCCCCGGCCGGCGCCAGTCACAAGCGCCGTTCGCTGCCCGATGTCTGCCACGGCGACGAGCCTACTCAACGCCCAACCAGATAAAGATCACTTGAGGTTGTCAGCGCATGTTTCGCGTTCCTGTGAAGCGGCTGTGAACCAGAGCGCCGTGATTGCCTCGCTCGATTGTGGGTACGTCGAGAAGCAGGGAGCAATCAAGCAGAGGAAGAGGTGCACCCATGGGAATCGACGACAAGATGAAGAACACAGCCGAAGAACTTCAGGGCAAGGGCAAGGAGAAGACCGGCAAAGCCACCGGCGACCGCGACCTCCAGGCTGAAGGCCAGACCGACCAGTCAAAGGCCAACCTGAAGCAGGCGGGCGAGAAGGTCAAGGACGCTTTCAAGAACTGAGGGTTCACGAAGTCCGCAGGAGTTCGCTGTGACGCGGATGCCGCCACAGCTCACCATCGGTGAGCTGGCCGCCCGATCGGGCGTGGCGGCATCCGCGTTACGTTTCTACGAAGACGTCGGTCTGATCACGGCTGAGCGCACCGCCGGCAACCAGCGCCGCTATGCCAAGAACATGCTCCGCAGGGTGGCCTTCATCCGGGCGGCCCAACACGTCGGACTCAGCCTCGACGAGATCTCGACGGCTCTCTCGCATCTTCCCGACTCCCGCACCCCCACCAAAGCCGACTGGGAGCGAGTGTCACGGTCATGGACCAGCCGCATCGACGAGCAGATCGCTGACCTGCAACGGCTGAAGGCCAACGTCACCAGCTGTATCGGGTGTGGCTGTCTGAGTCTGCGCACCTGCACGCTCAGCAACCCCGGCGACTTCCAGGGTGAGCGGGGCGTAGGTCCGGCGGCCTTGTCGACGGCCGAGAACCACGGTGTCACACGCGACTGACTCGGTTGGCTCGCGTGCCAGCTCGGCACCCTGAAGTGGAAGGATCGCCGATATGGCCCTGCGGATCGTGGCGACTCACCCCGACCCGGCGCTGGTCACGTTGCCGTGGCACCAGCCGCTGGAGGAGTGGGAGGGCTCGTTCCTCCTGGAGCTGCCCCGCGGGCTCTCTCGCCACATCGTGCGTTTCGTACGCCTCGACGGCCATGTGTACGCCGTCAAGGAGACGCGCGAAAGCATCGCCTGGGCGGAGTACCGCCTCCTGCGCGACCTCCGCCGGATGAGCCAGCCGGCCGTCGAGCCGGTCGGTGTCGTGACCGGCCGGGAGACGACGGACGGCGACGACATCGAGCCGATCCTCGTCACCCGGCACCTCGACCGCTCGATGCCGTACCGCGAGATCTTCTCCCGCGGGGTCCGGCCGGACACGAGCCCACGACTCGTGGACGCCCTCGTCGTGTTGCTGACGCGACTTCACCTCGGTGGGTTCTACTGGGGTGACTGCTCGCTCTCGAACACCCTCTTTCGCCGGTCGGCCGGCGAGTTCGCCGCATACCTCGTGGACGCGGAGACCGGCGAGCTGCACCACGAGCTCAGCGCCGGACAACGCCAGCACGATCTCGACATCGCCCGGGCGAACCTGTTCGGCGAGATGCTCGACTTGCAGGCGGGTGGGGTCCTCAGCGAGGACGTGGACGCGCTGGAGCTCGTCGACGGTCTCATCGAGCGGTACGAGCAGCTGTGGGCCGAGCTGACCGGCGTCGAGGACTTCACCACCGATGAGATGTGGCGCATCGAGCAGCGGATCAAGCGGCTCAACGACCTCGGCTTCGACGTGGACGAGCTCGACATCGTCACCGACTGGGACGGTGCCTCGGTCCGCATCCAGCCTAAGTACGTCGAGCCCGGCCACCACAGTCGGCGGCTCCAGTCCCTCACCGGCATGGACGTCGAGGACAACCAGGCCCGGCGGCTGCTCAACGACCTCGACGCGTACGCCGCCGCCAACGGCCTGCAGGCAGAGGACCCGGCGCTGATCGCGCATCGCTGGCTGACCCAGGTGTACGAGCCGCTCGTCGCGACCGCTCCGCCCGAGACCTTGTCCTTGCTGGAGCCGGCCGAGCTGTTCCACGAGATCCTCGAGCACCGCTGGTACCTGTCGGAGCAGGCCGGACACGAGGTGGAGCTCTTCGAGACGGCCCGCGACTACTTCGCGCGGCAGGCGAGCCGGGTCGTCGGCGCAGCGCGGACGCCGCCCGCTGAGCCGGTCAGCCGCGAAGCTCCCGAAGAAGACTTCGCGCGATGACCATTCGCTGGATCTGGTTGGTGCCCTCGAAGATCTGCGTCACCTTCGCCTCGCGCATGTAACGCTCAGCCGGGAAGTCGCGGGTGTACCCGTAGCCACCGAGGACCTGCACGGCATCTGTGGTCACCGTCATGGCCGCGTCGGTCGCGACCAGCTTCGCGATGGACGCCTGCCGGCTGAAGGGTCGTCCGGCGTCGCGCAGCCGCGCCGCATTGAGGTACGTCGACCGCGCCGCCTCGACCGCTGCGGCCATGTCGGCAAGCAAGAACTGCAGGCCCTGGAACTCCGCGATGGCACGCCCGAACTGTTGGCGTTCGGCGGCGTAGCCCACGGCCAGGTCGAGGGCGGCCTGACCGAGACCGGTCGCGCAGGCAGCGATGCCCAACCGACCCGAGTCGAGCGCGGACAGCGCGATCGACATGCCCTGCCCCTCGTCGCCGAGCCGCAGCTCGACCGGCAGCCGGGCAGCGTCGAAGATCAGCTGCGTCGTGGTCGAGGCGGTCATGCCCATCTTCTTCTCCGGCGCACCGAAGCTGACACCGGCCGTGCCGGCCGGCACGTGAAAGGCCGAGAGTCCGGTCCTCGGGTCAGGCGAGGTGCGGGCGAAGAGCAGCCAGAAGTCCGCGTGCGGGCCGTGGCTGACCCATGCCTTGGTGCCGGTGATGACGTAATCGTCACCGTCGCGCACCGCCTTCGTCGCAATGGCGGAGACGTCGGAGCCGGCCTGGGGCTCCGACAGCGCATACGCACCGAGCTGTTCGCCGCCGAGCATGTCGGGCAGCCACGTCCGCCGCTGCTCGTCGCTGCCGAACCGCGCCATCGCCGACGACGACAACGTGTGCACCGAAACGTCCACCCCGACACTCATCCAGGCCGTCGCGATCTCCTCGACGACCTGGAGGTAGACCTCGTACGGCTGCCCGCCGCCACCTTCGGCCTCAGAGAACGGCAGGGACATCAGCCCGGTCTTGCCCAGCAGGTGGAAGACGTGGCGCGGGAACTCCGCGGCCTCCTCCGCCTGTGAGGCGCGCGGCGCCAGCTGCTCGGTAGCGATCTCCCGGACGACCGCGAGCAGCTCACGTGCCTCGTCAGTCGGGAGCAGTCGGTCAACGGTCATGAGCATCCTTCGTCACGCGTGCATTCACGGGTGTCGGCGGCGGTCGATCTCGTAGAGCGCGATGCCTGCGGCGACACCGGCGTTCAACGACTCCGTGCTCATCGCCATCGGGATGCGCACAAGCACGTCGCACGTCTCCCGCACGAGTCGGGACAGCCCCTTGCCCTCGCTGCCCACGACCAGCACGAGGGGCTCGGTCGCCAGCTCCAGCTCGCCCAACGCCACTGCGCCCTCGGCGTCCAGTCCGGCAACCATCAGCCCGTCGTCCTGGTACGCCTTCAGCTGCCGGGTCAGGTTGGTCGCCCGGGCGACAGGCACCCGCGCCGCAGCCCCCGCAGACGTCTTCCACGCGCTCGCGGTCATCCCAGCCGCACGACGCTCTGGCAGCACGACGCCGTGCACCCCGAACGCGGCAGCGGAGCGGACCACGGCGCCGAGGTTGCGCGGGTCGGTCACCGAGTCGAGGGCCACGATCAGCGGCGTGTCCGCAGCGTCGCGCGCCAGGTCGGGCAGGTCGTTGGGGTCGGCATAGGCGTACGCCGGCACCTTCATCGCCAGGCCCTGGTGCACCGCTCGGTCGGTCATCTTGTCGAGCTCGTTGCGCGTCACCTCGAGCATCGAGATGTGCCGGTCCGCCGCAATCCGGAACGCCTCCCGCAGCCTGTCGTCACGCTCGGCTGTGTCGGCGACGTACAACGTGGTCACCGGCACACCGGCCTGGAGAGCCTCGAGCACGGCGTTTCGGCCAGCGACCCACTCCGCCGTCGGAGCGCTTCGTGACCCACGCGAGGACCGCGTCGACTGCGGGCGCCGCTCGTCGCTCCTGGGTTTGCGATGGGCCTTGTGACCCTCGCGCTCGGCTGCCTTGGGGGTCGGGCCCCTTCCCTCGAGCGCCTTGCGGCGGCGCCCGCCCGAGCCGGCGGTCGGGTTGCCGCCTTGGCGCTTGCGGATCGCACCGGTGCGCTTGCTGTTGCCCGCCATCAGCCGGCCACCGTCCAGCGTGGACCCTGCGGTGTGTCCTCGACCTCGACACCGGCCTCGCGGAGCCGGTCGCGGATGGCGTCTGCGGCGGCGAAGTCGCGGCGAGCGCGGGCGTCGTGGCGCTGGTCGAGGAGTGCGGTGACGAGCCCGTCGACGACCTCCGCCGAGCGGTCCGGTCCCGAGTCCTGCCAGCCGGGGTCGAGCGGGTCGAGGCCGAGCAGGCCCAGCATCCGGCGTACGCCGGCGAGGTTGGCGGCCAGCGCAGGGCTGTCGCCGTCGACGAGCAGCTTGTTGCCCTCACGGACCGATCCCTGCAGCGCCGCCAGCGCTGCGGGCACGGCCAGGTCGTCGTCCATGGCGGCGGTGAAGTCCGGGTCGGGCTCACCCGTGGCCGGGTCGACACCCGCGGTCACCTCGGTCGCCCGGACCACGTAACCCTCGATGCGCTGGAACGCGGTCGCGGCCTCCTGCAGCGCTGCCTCCGTGAACTCGATGACCGACCGGTAGTGCGGCGCCACCAGGTAGTAGCGCACGTCGATAGGACGGAACCGCTTGACGACCTCGCTCACCAGCAACGGGCTGCCGACCGACTTGCTCATCTTCTCGCCGTCGAGGTTGAGCATCGCGTTGTGCATCCAGTAACGGGCGAACGGCCGTCCCGCCGCCGTGGACTGGGCCAACTCGTTCTCGTGGTGGGGGAACCTGAGGTCGAGCCCGCCCCCGTGGATGTCGAACTCGTCGCCCAGGTACTTGCCGACCATCGCCGAGCACTCGAGGTGCCAGCCGGGTCGGCCGCGTCCCCACGGCGTCGGCCACGAGGCGGTCACGGGCTCGCCCTCCTTGTGGCCCTTCCAGAGCGCGAAGTCGCGAGGGTCCCGCTTGCCGCGCGCGGCGGCGTCGGTCGCCGGCTCCATGTCGTCGAGGCGCTGGTGGGACAAGGCGCCGTAGTCCGGCCACGAGCGCACGTCGAAGTAGACGTCACCGGACCCGTCATCGGCCGGGTAGGCGTGGCCGCGCTCGATCAGCTGCGCCATCAGCTCCACCATCTCGGGGATGTGACCGGTGGCGCGGGGCTCGTACGTCGGCGCAAGGCAGCCGAGGGCGGCGTACGCGGCATGCAGGGCGCGCTCGTTCGCGTAGGCGATCGACCACCAGGGCTCGTCCTGCTCCGTCTCCTTCGCGAGCACCTTGTCGTCGATGTCGGTGATGTTGGCGACCAAGGTGACGCAGTAGCCGCGGAACTCGAACCAGCGCCGCAGCACGTCGAACGTCACCTCTTTGCGGATGTGCCCGAGATGGGGTGGTCCCTGCACAGTCAGACCGCAGTGGTAGATCCCGACCTGGCCCGGCGTCACGGGAACGAACTCGCGGACCGCACGGGTAGCCGTGTCGTAGAGGCGGAGCGTCACCGGCCCAGGGTACTCAGCCGGTGCCGTAGTGAGTTAACCGAAGACGCGCGGGACCTGTGGCCACTACAGTCACTTGAATGCACCGCCGCCCCACCGTGCTCATGAGCCTCGTGTTGCTGGCGCTCGTCGCGACGCTGCCGCCGGCCTCGGCTGTCACCGCCTCGGCCGATCCGCAGGACCTCCACTTCGCCGTCGCCAGTGCGGCCGCAGCCGCGGCGACGCCGGTCAAACGGGTCGTGACCACCCGCTGGGGACCTGCGGCACTGGCCAGCGGGCGACACGAGCGCACCACCGCCACCGCGAGGGGTCTCGTGCTGGGCCGTGACCCGCGGCGGGTGACCTACGACGACCCGTACGGCACGGTGCCGCGGCTGGCGTACGACCGGGGACGGTGGCTGTCGCCGTGGACCAGGCCGGGTTTCGGGTTCGACGAGCTGATCGCCTCCTCTAGCGTCGACACCCCGGTCGGCACGTTCGTCGAGGTGTCGGTGCGCGGGACCACCAGCGGCGCCCGGCGGTCGTCATGGGACAGCCTCGGCCGCTGGGCGAGTCATGACCGCAACTTCCACCGGATGTCGCTCGGGGATCAGCAAGACGACTTCAGCCGGGTCGTCGTCGACACACTCGTTACCCGCTCCGGGGTCACCTACCGCTCGTGGCAGCTGCGGGTCACGCTGATGAGCCGGGTCGGCAACGGCAAGACACCCACCGTCCGAAGGCTCGCGGTGATGGCGTCCCGGCTACCTGCCACGTCCGCCACCAGCCCGCACGGCGGCGTCGTCCGAGAGCTCCGGGTACCCCGGTTCAGCCAGCAGATCCACCGGGGCGAGTACCCGCGGTACAACGGCGGCGGTGAGGCCTGGTGCAGCCCGACGTCCACGTCGATGCTGCTGGCCTACTGGGACCGCGGTCCCACCCCGCAGCAGTACGCCTGGGTCAACGACTCCTACCGCCAGCCCTGGGTCGACTACGCCGCCCGGTACACGTTCGCCTGGGGTTACGACGGCACGGGCGACTGGCCGTTCAACACCGCCTACGCCGCCCGGTTCCGCACCGACGCCTTCGTCACGCGGTTGCGTTCGCTGCGCGAAGCAGAGCTGTTCATCAAGGCCGGCATCCCGCTGGTCGCGTCCATCTCCTTCGGTCCCGGCGAGCTGGACGGTGCCCCGATCAGCTCGACCAGCGGCCATGTGGTCGTCATCGTCGGCTTCACCAGGGCCGGCAGCGTGATCGTGAACGATCCGGCCGGACGCGACGCTCGCCACGTGCGCCACGTCTACCGGCGAGGGCAGTTCGAGAACGCCTGGCTCGACTCCTCCGGAGGCGTCACCTATGTGATCCACCCGGTCCACCGGTCGCTGCCGACACCGGCGAAGCACAGCAACTGGTGAGTCCGTAAGGACCAACGTCCGACGCGATCCTGACGTTGCCTGCCGCGTCAGGTGGTGACGTGCGCTTTGTCGAGGGCTAGCATCACATCCACCACCGTCGCTCTCAAAGGCACACCCATGACACGCTTCCGTCCCGCCATCGTCCTGGTCGCCTGCGTCACCGCGGGCGCTCTGAGCCTGCCGGCTTCCGCCAGCACGACCAGTGTCTCCGCGAAGAAGGGTTCGTCTGTGACTCACATCGGCTACCGCCAGTGGACGACGGACGCCGACTTCGGGCTCGGCACCCACGCTGGTACGACGGCCGCTGGCGGAGCACTGGTCATCGCCTCGCCGACCGGTACCTTCGCCTACACCGACCCGTACGGCGACGGCTCGAGCGTGACCTACGACGTCGGGAGCTGGCAGTCACCGGAGATCACCCCCGGCTTCAGCTACAGCGAGCTCGTCGGGTCCTGGAACGCCGACACTCCTGCCGGCACGTGGATCCAGCTCTCCGTGACCGGGCTGGCCGACGACGGCACGCGCTCCAAGAGCTACATCCTCGGACGCTGGGCCGAAGGCGACGACACCATCCACCGCACGTCGGTTCCGGCGCAGGGCGACGACCTCGCCACCGTGGCGATCGACACCCTGGTAACCCGCACCGGCCGGTCACTGACGTCTTGGCAGCTGACGGTCTCGCTGTTCCGCAGGACCGGCACGACCGCGACACCCTCGGTCGGGCTGGTGGGCGCGATGGCGTCACAGCTGCCGACCGACGTCAAGAAGCTGCCCGCCAGCCCGCTGGGTGGAGCGGCGGGCATGACGCTCGACGTGCCGACGTACTCGCAGGAGACGCACATCGGTGAGTACCCGCAGTTCAACGGCGGCGGTGAGGCCTGGTGCAGCCCGACGTCGACCGCGATGGTGCTCGCCTACTGGCAGCAGCTGAACCCGGCGTACGGACCGTCGCCCGCCGACTTCGCGGGCATTCCGTACGCCGACCCGCAGGTTGACTACGCCGCCGCCAGCACCTACGACTACAACTACGACGGCACCGGTAACTGGCCGTTCAACACGGCGTACGCGGGTCGCTACGACCTCGAGTCGTTCGTGACGCGGCTGCGGTCGCTGACCGAGGCCGAGCAGTTCATCGAGGCCGGCATCCCGCTGGTCGTGTCGATCTCGTTCAAGAAGGGCGAGCTCAGCGGCGCAGG
>JACCVA010000159.1 GCA_013698435.1 Nocardioidaceae bacterium
TGGGCAGCGCATTCAGCACATTGCCGATCTTGTGCCACCAGAACCGCTGCTCGGTCGTGTCGGGGAACACCTCACGCAGCGCCTTCCAGAACCCCAGCGCCCCGTCGCCGACGGCGAGCACCGGTGCCCGCATGCCGCGCCGTTTGCAGGAACGCAGCAGGTCCGCCCACGACTCCGAGGACTCCCGGAACCCGCCTACTTCGACCGACCCGGCACGTCCAATGGCCCGACGGAGGTCATCAACGGACGGCTCGAGCAGCTGCGCGGCTCCGCGCTAGGGTTCCGCAATCTCGCCAACTACATCGCCAGATCGATCGTTGCTGGAGACAGGCGGCTTCAGACCCCGACTACACCCTCGATCGTGAAGAGCCCAAAAGGATGGCGCGTGTGCCTCGTCGAAGTCGAGATCGGCCTAGGATCGGCGAGTGCCTGCGGACCTCACCGAGGAGGAACTTGAGTTCCTATTGGCGACGCTGGATATGGCGCGCGAGGGACGGACCGAAGCGCTGGAGGATCGCGTCGCACGTGGAGTTCCGGCGAACCTCACCGGCCGCACCGGGGATTCCCTGCTCATCCTCGCGGCCTACCATGATCATCCGCGTACCGTTGGCATGCTGCTCGAGCACGGTGCCGATCCCAACCGCGTCAACGACCGTGGTCAAACGGCCCTGGGCGCAGCGGTCTTTCGACGCAGCGCTGAATCAGTACAGCTGCTGCTGGATTGGGGTGCTCAGCCGCTCGCCGGCGAACGATCGGCGCTCAGCGTGGCGGCGTTTTTCGGCCTGGAGGACATGTCTGCGCTGCTTCGCGGACGCCCTACCCGGGCGACCGGAGCGGGTTCCGACGACGCCGATGAGCACTGACCCTGCTCGCGGGGGAAGCCAGGTCGACGGAAGCCAGCGGCGCGGGTTATTTTGGCCGACAAGTGGGTAAGTGGGTATCGCGGGCGGTGGCCCGTCTCTCCTGGAGGTTCCCTTGCCAAAAGATCGCCCGTCCGAGCCGTTTATCCCGGGAACCCCGAGCAGCCAGCCGCCGCCCTTGGACGAACCGACCGACCCGGCCGGTCCGTTGCCGCCGAAGCCGGACCAGCAGGGCCCGGAGACGCGTTCCCCGACCGGTGCCGAAACCAGCACGCCGCCGGAGACGGTTGCCCAGCAGGGCGAGTTCCTGACCACAGCGCACGGTGCACGGCTGCGCGACAGCGATCACTCGCTCAAAGCGGGTGCCCGCGGACCGACGCTGCTGCAGGATCACCACTTGCGCGAGAAGATCAGCCACTTCGATCACGAGCGCATCCCTGAGCGGGTCGTGCACGCGCGCGGCGCGGCAGCACACGGCGTCTTCGTGGCCAACGGTGCCGGCGAAGGCATCTGCCGGGCCCAATTCCTGAAGAAGGGTGTCGAGACGCCCGTCTTCGTCCGGTTCTCGACAGTGTTGGGATCGCGGGGATCCCCGGATCTCGCCCGCGACACCCGAGGTTTCGCGACCCGGTTCTACACCAGCGAAGGCAATTACGACCTGATCGGCAACAACATCCCGGTGTTCTTCATCCAGGACGGCATCAAGTTCCCCGACGTGGTGCATGCCGCGAAACCCCACCCGGACCGGGAGATCCCCCAGGCACAGAGCGCCCACGACACGTTCTGGGACTTCGTGTCGCTGCACACCGAGGCGCAGGCGCACACGATGTGGAACATGTCCGACCGGGGGATCCCGCGCGCATTCCGGACGATGGAGGGCTTCGGCATCCATACCTTCCGGTTGATGAACGCGGCTGGTGAGACGTCTTTGGTCAAGTTTCATTGGAAGCCCCGCCTGGGCGTCCACTCGGTGACCTGGGAGGAGGCGCAGCTGACCAACGGTGTCGATCCCGACTTTCACCGACGCGACCTGGCCGATTCGATCGAGTCGGGCGCATACCCGGAGTGGGACTTCGGAGTGCAGGTCATCGCCGACAACGAGGAGCACATGTTCCAGGGCATCGACTTGCTCGACCCGACGAAGTTCATCCCCGAGGAGCTCGCTCCCGTGCAGCTGCTCGGCACCATGACCCTCAACGCCAACCCGACGAACTACTTCGCCGAGACAGAACAGGTCGCGTACAACCCCGCGAACCTGGTGCCGGGAATCGACGTCACCAACGATCCGCTGCTCCAGGCCCGGTTGTTCTCCTACCTGGACACCCAGCTGACCCGGCTGTCCGGGCCGAACTGGACGCAGATTCCGATCAACCGCGCGCACGCCCCGATCAACGACATGCTGCGCGACGGCTTCCATCAGGACGCCGTACACGGCGGGGCGGCGCCATACCGACCCAATTCCCTCGACGCCGGGAACCCGTTCCAAGCCGGTGACAGCGATCATGCGTTCATCGATATTCCGGTCGACGTGCCCGCAAGCCAGAAGATCCGAGAACACTCGGCCAGCTTCGATGACCACTTCAGCCAGGTCACCCTGTTCTACCGCTCGCTCACGGCGGTCGAGCAGGACCATGTCGTCGCGGCGTACACCTTCGAACTGTCCAAGTGTTACGAGCAGACGATCCGGGAGCGGCAGCTCATCGCGCTAGCCAACATCGACGCCGATCTGTGCGAGCGGGTAGCCCAAGGTCTCGGGTTGCCCGCACCGAAGCCCACCGAGGAGACGACCGATCCCGAGCCGAGCGCTGCGCTGAGCCAGCTCGGGAAGACCTGGCCGGTCACCGCGCGCGTCGTCGGCCTCGTCATCGGCGCCGACAGCAGCCAAGCGCACGTCGCTGCCATGCTCGAAGCGTTGCGGGCCGCCGACGTCGTGGCGTTGGTCGTCGCGCCGGCCGGCGGCAAGTACGGAAACGTGACGGCACAACGCACCTACGCCAACGCATCCTCGACGGAGTTCGACGCACTGGTTGTCATCGGCGCCACGCCACCGACGCCCGACGCGGTACCGGCACTCGACGCCAAAAGCGGTGCCGGCGACGGACCGGCGGCCCAATCAGACCCGCGCGTCGTCAAGTTGCTGCAAGAGGCGTGGCGACACGCTAAGGCGATCGGGTCGGTGGACGACGCTACAGGCCCAGGCGCCGCAGACATCCCGAGCGCCGGCGTCGGTATCGCGACCGGCAACGCCAAGGACGTCACCCAGCAGATCCTCGACCTGTTGAGCGCACACCGAAGCTGGGAGCGCTTCGAACCCGCACCACGCGCATGACACCCGGTAGAAGGCCGCACCCCCGAGACCTCATCGTCGCCCAGATCGATTAGGTGCGCACATCACGCAACGAGCTGGCGTCCTCTGGGAGCGGTCACACAAGGCGGGCCTGCGGGGCCATCGTCACCCCCGTAGGCAGCCAGCTAGGACCGTCCCATAGCAGGATCGGTGCGGGACAGTCCGCGAAGACTCCGGCGACCTCCTCGACACGGTGACGCTCGTTCCGGTAGCGATTCGGCTTACGGAACGCTTCGGCCGAGGCTAGTCGTCGGTGGCAGTGCCGCGCAGCGCGTTCGGTCAGGGTCGGCACGGATACCGATGGAGGAGCGCTCCACTGTCTCGGTGGGGATGATGGGGCTGTGTCTGACGAAACGCCGGCTACGTCCGAACCGGTTGTTCGGTCGACTCGTGGATGTCGCCTCTACCTCTCTGACACGGGCGATCCTCGCAATGATGCGAGCGGAATGAGCATGTCGCGTCGCTCGGTGGAACTATGTCCTCTGTGTGAGCGTCCTGGGGGGAGTCATCGTCGCCGTGGTGGTGGCCGCGGTTGTCG
>JACCVA010000174.1 GCA_013698435.1 Nocardioidaceae bacterium
GGAGATGTCCTCCCACCACCCCGCCAGCTCCTCGTAGACCGGCCGTGCGTGGTGGAAGTCGCTCTGGTTGACCGGCATCTCGTCGTGGCGTACGCCGTCGACCTCGTAGGCCACGCAGACCGGCACCCTCTCCAGCCCGGTCAGCACGTCGAGCTTGGTGAGAACGAAGTCCGTCACGCCGTTGACGCGGGCGGCGTACCGGGCGATGACGGCGTCGAACCAGCCGCAGCGGCGCGGGCGGCCGGTCGTGGTGCCGTACTCCCACCCGGTCTTGCGCAAGAACTCCCCGCTGTCGTCGAACAGCTCGGTGGGGAACGGCCCCTCCCCAACCCGGGTCGTGTAGGCCTTGACGATGCCGATCACCCGCTCGATGCGCGTCGGCGCGATGCCCGAACCGGTGCAGGCACCGCCCGCGGTCGCCGACGACGACGTCACGAAAGGGTAGGTGCCGTGGTCGACGTCGAGAAGCGTTGCCTGACCGGCCTCCAGCAGCACAGTCTCGCCGTTGTCGAGCGCCTGGTTGAGCACCAATCCCGTGTCGGCCACCATCGGCGCGAGCCGGTCGCGGTGCTCCAACAGCTCCGCCATGATCTG
Source organism: Nocardioidaceae bacterium (assembly GCA_013698435.1). GTDB lineage: Bacteria > Actinomycetota > Actinomycetes > Propionibacteriales > Nocardioidaceae > JACDHG01. The sequence goes on from JACCVA010000174.1 coordinate 595, forward strand.
GTCGACCTCGATGGCACGCCGGTTGTAGATCTTGGCGAGGACCTGGTTCTTGAGCTCGAGCGCCCCTTCGACCTTCTGGCGCAGGATCTTCTCGTCGAAGATGTCCTGTACGCGCACGCCGATCCGGTTCATCTTGTCGGCGTACGCCGGGCCGATGCCGCGGCCGGTCGTCCCGATCTTGCGTGAGCCCAAGAACCGCTCCGCCACCTTGTCGAGAGTGCGGTGGTAGTCGGAGATGACATGAGCGTTGGCGCTGAGAAGAAGCCGTGACGTGTCGACCCCTCGCGCCTCGAGCGCGTCAAGCTCCTCCATCAGCACCGTGAGGTCGACCACGACGCCGTTGCCGATGACCGGGGTGCAGCCAGGAGTGAGGATCCCGCTGGGAAGCAGGTGCAGGGCGTACTTCTCGTCGCCGATGACGACGGTGTGGCCGGCGTTGTTGCCGCCGTTGAACTTCACGACGTAGTCGACGCGGCTGCCGAGCAGGTCGGTTGCCTTGCCCTTCCCTTCGTCTCCCCACTGGGCCCCGACGATGACGACTGCGGGCATCTGTGCACCCTCCCTCGAACCTTGCGTGCGGCTGCGCGCAGCCCAGGGTCGGCCCGGACTCCAGCGGAGCTCGTGCGGCTCGACCTAGTGCCACGCGCCGAAAGTCGCTTCGCGCTTGCCGGTGCCCCAGGTCAAAGCATCAAAGGACCTCCGACGCACGACACTAGCGACACCAGCGGGCAGGCGGGCGAGCCGCCCACCCGAGACGAGTGAGTCCAAGGGGAGCTGCCTGACTCACGTTGGCCGGCATCGCTGCATCGGCACCCCTGGAATCGATCGTCTAGTCTCCCTTCGTGGACCGGATGCTGCTGATCACCAACGCCGATGCGGGAACCAACGACCGGGAGTCGGTCGACCTTGCGCTTGCGGTCCTGCGCGAGTCCGCCGAGGTCGAGGTGGCCGAGACGGCGAGCCTCGACGAGCTCGACGGCATCCTGCACCAGCGCGACGGCCGCACCGTCGTGGTCGCGGGCGGCGACGGCAGCCTGCACGCCGTCGTGGCTGCCCTGCAACGGCGCGGCGAGCTCGACCAGCCGACGATCGGACTGATCCCGCTGGGCACTGGCAACGACTTCGCCAGAAGCGTGCAGATCCCGCTGGACCCGGCCCGGGCGGCGCGGGTGGTCGGGGGCGGGCGTACCGGCCGGATCGACATCTTGGTCGACGACGACGGGGGGGTCGTCGTCAACGCCGTCCATGCCGGAGCAGGCGCCGACGCTGCCCGCGAAGCGAAACGATGGAAGAAGAGCCTCGGCAAGGTCGGGTACGCCCTCGGCGCCGTCATCGCCGGCTTCAAGGTGCAGGGCGAGAAGCTGCACGTGCTCGCCGACCGGGAGGTGCTGGCGAACGGGAGGCGCCGGGTGCTCCAGGTCGGCGTCGGCAACGGCAGCTACGTCGGGGGTGGCACCGCCTTGATTCCGGGCGCGGACCCGACCGACGGACAGGTCGACGTCATGGTGTCGTTCGCTGTACGTCGCAAGGACCGGCTGCTGTACGCCATCCACCTCAGGCGCGGTACGCACGACGAGCGTCACGACGTCCACACCGTCCGGGCCAGCGTCGTTGAGATCCACGGCCGCGCCTTCTGGTGCAACACCGACGGCGAGCTGAGTGGCCCCCTGCGTCGGCAACGCTGGACGGTGCGGCCGCAGGCGTTCACCATGTTGCTGCCGAGTCCGGAGCAGGCCGAGCCGTCGGCGTAGGTCCAGACCCCTACAACCAGCCGCGGCGGACGGCCTCCATCCCGGCCTGGAAACGAGTGTCGGCTCCTAGCTCGGCAAGCATGGTGGCGATCCGTCGGCGTACGGTCCGCAAGGACATGTGCAGGCTGCGGGCGATCTGCTCGTCCTTGGCCCCGCTGGCGAGCATCTCGAGCAGCGCCAGCTGCGGTTCCTGCCGAGTCGCGCCGCGCAGCGCCGAGGCGCCGACTGCCCGGCTCCACAGCTGTTCGTAGTAGGCGATGCACAGCGCGACGATGGACGGTTCGCGGATCAGCAGCCGGATGCCACCAGTGTCTCCCCACCGCTGCGGGAGGACCGCGGCCTCGTCGCCGAATATGAGCATCCGGGTGGGGACGGTCGGCATCACCTTGACCGCCTCGCCCGCCCGTACCCGCGCATGCACCGACTCGGGGCTCAGCTCGATGACCCGGGACGGGTAGATGGCGCGGGAGGAGCGCCCGGCCTTGATGGCCTCGGTCACGGCGGCGTCCATTCGCTCTCCCATCGGCAGCAGCCACTGGTCGGGCCGGAGCGCTCGCATCTCCCCGGTGCTGTGTGTGACGAGCGCCATCAGCAGGTCTGCGAACTCGGCGGCGGGAATGAGGTCCACCGACACCGGCCACCGGTCGGGTCGCTGCCCGGACCGGTGCTCCGCGACGTAGGTCCGCACGACGCCTTCAGCGGTGGCCAGCGCCTCTTCGAGGTCGCCCAGCCGACGGGTCTCATGCTGGAGCAGCCTGCCGAGGGCAACCTCGGGCGGCTCCGCTGTGAGGGCGCCCTCGACGGCGCGGACGAGGCGGCGCTCGAGGAGCATGTCGATGTCGGCCTGGACGGTCTGGACCGGAGCGCCGATACGGTCGCAGAGGTCGTTGATGTCGCAGCCCGGGTTGCGCAGCACGAAGCGATAAGCCCGTTCCGCCGACTCCTCGATTCCCAGCACCCCCAGCGACCGGGATGCATGAACGTCCGCCATCGTGGCAGGTTAAGGCCACTGGCCGTTTCATGCCACACTTTCGGCGGAGCAGGGTGCAGAATGCCCTCTAGCGAGTGCGGCTTCGGAATCGAGGCAGGGGACGATTCCGTCGCCGCGCTCTCATGTGTGGGGACCTTCCGGGTGGGCGGCTCGGGGCCAGTCGGCCGCCGACCGGGCGGTCGCGCCATCATGGGGTCATGAGCTTCGACAACCTGCTGGG
>JACCVA010000180.1 GCA_013698435.1 Nocardioidaceae bacterium
CGACGAGCAGCACGACACCATCAACCATCGACAGGCCGCGCTCGACCTCGCCGCCGAAGTCAGCGTGACCGGGGGTGTCGATGATGTTGATGGTGACGGGTCCGTCCGCGGCCGCTGGCCCGGCGTACCGCACTGCGGTGTTCTTCGCGAGGATCGTGATGCCCTTCTCGCGCTCGAGGTCGCCGGAGTCCATCGCGCGCTCGTCGACGTGCTGGTGGGCGCCGAAGGCGCCTGACTGCCACAGCATCGCGTCGACCAGCGTGGTCTTGCCGTGGTCGACGTGCGCCACGATCGCGACGTTCCGCAGGTCGGTGCGGGAGGCAAGATGCTGGACGGCAGACATGGGGGAAGCGTTCCTGTCAGATGGGGTGTGCCGTGTGACGCCACGACTGGCCGAGTCTATCGGCGTACCTCTGCAGGCCTGAAATCTCACTTACCAGCGTGGGGCGCCACCCTCTGACCGACTTGTCAGCGTGGGGTGAGCGCATAGGTGTCCACTACACCCTGACAAGTCGGTCGCAGCCGATTCGCTCGGACTCATGAAATGCAGGAGACTCATCGGTTGTTGAGGTGTGTCGGAGGTGCAGATCTGGTGACGAAGCGTCACGGCGGAGCCGACGTGGTCCGTGTCGACCGGCTGGTGCGACCCCTGAGACGGGTCGCCATGCTGAGCGTCCACACCTCCCCCCTCGACCAGCCCGGCACCGGAGACGCCGGCGGCATGAACGTCTACGTCGTCGAGCTGTCGCGGCAGCTGGCCGCGCACGGCATCGCGGTCGACATCTTCACCCGAGCCACGTCCCGCAGCCTGCCGCCGGTGGTCGAGCTCGCTCCCGGCATCGTGGTCCGCCACGTGGTCGCCGGCCCGCTGGAGGGGCTCACCAAGACCGAGCTTCCTGGCCAGCTGTGCACCTTCGCCCGTGAGGTGCTGCGCACGGAGGCGTCGTACGCGCCCGGCTACTACGACGTGCTGCACTCCCACTACTGGCTCTCAGGACAGGTCGGTGCGCTCGCTCGGGACCGGTGGGGCGTGCCGTTGGTGCACTCGATGCACACGATGGCCAAGGTGAAGAACTCCCTGCTGGCCGAGGGAGACGTTGAGGAGCCACTGGCCCGGCTCATCGGTGAGGGGCAGGTCGTCGAGGCCGCAGACCTCATCATCGCCAACACAGCGGCCGAAGGACGCCAGCTCATCGACCTCTACGCCGCCGAACCCGAGCGGGTGCGGGTCATCAGCCCAGGAGTCGACCTCACCGTCTTCACTCCCGGGGATCGCCAGCAGGCACGGGCCCGACTGGGCATCGCGGCTGATGCGCTCGTCGCAATGTTCGTAGGTCGGATTCAGCCGCTGAAGGCCCCCGACCTGGTGATCAAGGCGGCAGCCCTTCTGCTGCGGCGACGTCCCGAGCTGCGCGAGCGGCTCGTCGTACCTGTCATCGGCGGCCCCTCGGGCAGCGGACTCGAGTCGCCGCGGGCGCTCATCGAGCTCGCGGCGTCCCTGGGCGTGTCGGACGTCGTGTCGTTCGTGCCCCCGCTGGAGCAGCACGAGCTGGTCGGCTACTACCGGGCGGCCACGCTGGTGTGTGTGCCGTCGTACAACGAGTCGTTCGGTCTGGTGGCGATCGAGGCGCAGGCCTGTGGTACGCCGGTCGTGGCCGCTGACGTCGGCGGCCTCTCGACTGCTGTCGCCGACGGGAGCAGCGGGTTCCTGATCGACGGGCATGACCCGTCCGACTACGCCGACGCGTTCGAGCGGCTGATGAGCTCACCGGTCCTCGCTGCCGACCTGGGTCGCGCCGGGGTCGAGCACGCGCGCGGCTTCGGGTGGGAGCGCACAGCATCGGAGACGCTCGCGGCCTACGACGACGCGCTGCAGCTCATGCGCTCCGACGCGGTAGCGATGGCCGAGTGAGCGCCCACCGTACGCCGGCAGGCAGGCACCCTGAGCGATCGCCGGAGCGGCCGGCGGACTCCGCCGGAGACGCAGCGGCTGCCATCGACACCATCCGCAAGGCGCTCACTGACGCCGGGCTCGACGCTGCCGAGCCGCGCGACGGCCTCTTCGTTTTCGACCTCCCCGGCGAGCGCAAGCTCGCGACACCCTGCCAGCTCAGCGTCGGCGACCACGCCCTGGCCGTGCACGCCTTCGTCTGCCGCAACCCTGACGAGAACCACGAGGCGGTCTACCGCTGGCTGCTCAGCCGTAACCTCCGGCTTTTCGGGGTCGCCTTCGGCATCGACCACAACGGTGACATCTACCTCGACGGACGGTTGCCGCTGTCGGTCGTCACCGCCGACGAGCTCGACCGTCTGCTCGGCTCTGTGCTGACGTACGCCGACGAGTCGTTCAACACGATCCTCGAGCTCGGCTTCGCAAGCTCGATCCGCAAAGAGTGGCAGTGGCGGGTCAGCCGCGGCGAGTCGACGCGCAACCTGGACGCGTTCAAGGGCTGGCTCGACCGCGACTAAGGGGCCACCTCTAGGATTCGTCCGGCTGCGTACGGCCGGGTTTGTCTGCGCTCAGTCGGACGAATCGGAAAAGGGGTACTGCTTCACTGTGCCTGGCCAAGCCTCGACAACGCTGTGGTCGGGCACCTGCCGCCAGTTGTCGTCATCGAGGTCCCACGGTTCGGAGCTGACGGCGACGGCGTCAGGGAGCTCGCGCACTGACAGTGCGTGCGACCAGGTCGTCGCGG
>JACCVA010000187.1 GCA_013698435.1 Nocardioidaceae bacterium
CGTCTTCGGCGCGGTCACTGCCTACGAGCACGCACGAAGCCCGCCACCAGTCGGCGCGGGCATGGTCGGGGTCAGCAACGACGGTCGGCGTGGCGTTGGCCGCGGCGCACAGGCGCATCAGATCGGCGAGCAGGTCCTCGTCGGCGGTGATGACAAGCGGCCGACCGGTTGCTGCTTGAGGTTCCATGCAGCCAGCATCCGACCGGCCGTCCACAACGCGGCAGACACCAGGCGGGGCTGTGGACGGACTATCCCCTGCCCGAGCCTGTGGACAAAGCACCGACCCAGCGGACCCGCTCGGAAATGACGCAGCCTCCGGTGGGGGGGTACCGGAGGCTGCGTGGGAGACGCAATTCCCGAAGGAACCGGTCTCACCATGTCCAGCGACGAGGGGGGTTGCCGCTGGAGACGCCGTAACTCTACTCCGCACCTGCGCGGGTTTCGCAATGCCGGCGAACAATCCGTCTATCCTGAAATGCCTACCGCTACGGTCGGCGAGGAGGCGAGTTCGAACCGTGACGCCTGCCCTGCTGAGACCCGCTGCGTTCTTCGACCTCGACAAAACGATCATCGCGAAATCGAGCACGTTGGCCTTCAGCCGCCCCTTCTACCAAGGCGGCTTGATCAACCGCCGATCGGTGCTGCGCAGCGGGTACGCGCAGTTCGTCTATCTCGCCGGCGGAGCCGACCACGAACAGATCGAGCGGATGCGCCGCTACCTTTCGGAGCAGGCGACCGGCTGGCACGTCCAGACGGTCAAGGACATCGTCGCCGAGACGCTGCACCACATCGTCGACCCGCTCGTGTACGACGAGGCCGTCAGCCTGATCGAGCAGCACCACGCCGCCGGTCGCGACGTCGTCATCGTGTCGACCTCGGGTGCGGAGGTGGTCGAGCCGATTGGCGCGATGCTTGGCGCCGACCGGGTGATCGCCACCGTGATGGTGCAGGACAAGGGACGCTATACAGGTGCCATCGAGTTCTACGCCTACGGCGTGAACAAGGCGACGGCGATCCAGGAGCTCGCGGAGGAGGAGGGCTACGACCTCGCGTTGTCGTACGCCTACAGCGACTCGGTGACCGACGTCCCGATGCTCGAGCTGGTGGGCCACCCCCACGCCGTCAACCCCGACAAGACGCTTCGTAAGGCGGCGGTCGAGCGGGGATGGCCGGTGCTCGACTTCGGGAAGCCGGTCGAGCTGCGCAAACGGGTGCCGTTCGAGAACCGCCGGAGCACGCTGGCCGCGGTGGCGCTCGGTGCCGGCGTCGCGGCTGCGGGCGTGGTGGTGGCCACCTCACGTCGGTCCCGTCGCGCCTGATCCAGGGAGCGTCAGGCGCGACGGACAGGACAAGTCGGGACGACTCGCCAGTAGCTCTTCCGCCGGCGGCTGGATCGGCGTACAAAGGGATCACAACTCAAGACCCGCACATGACGGCGGTACCCACGCGGCGAACCACCCTTCTTGAGGGCAGTCGTCATCGGGACTCCCGCGGCGACGTTTGTGAGACTGCACGCTTGGTAGCCGTTCCTCATGTGCCAGCGACGGCGCCTTCCTCGGAAGGCGCCGTTCGCACGGGGCAGGTCAGCGCAGGAGGTCAGCGCAGCGGGCTGGCAGCCACCCCCGCGGGGAGTGCCGCAGACGCGTGGGCCAGCCAGGCGTGGCGCCCGGCTGCGTCACCGACGGCGTACGCCGCCAGGGCCGACCTGTAGGAGTCCGCCAGCGCCAGGTGACCCGCCTCCGGCACCGTCATCGACGTCGGGTCGACGCCACGGGCCACCAGGATCAACCGCTCGAGCGCGCGTGCCACCAGGCCGTTCGCCCCCTCGAAGGGCGCGATCGTCTTCAGCTCGGCATGGGCGAGCGCAGCAACCGCGACCGCAGGCGCCTGCGTGGTGGCTACCAGCCTGGTCGACAGCTCTTGCAGCCGTTGGGCGACGCCGACCTGCAGCCGCGGACGTCCCCGCGACTCGGCGGGCACGTCCGCCGGGGCCGCGAGGGTATGCATCCGGGCGAGTGCCTGCAGCGGTGAACGCCTGACGACCGGCACCAACGCCAGCAGGGAAGCGTTCAGCCTGGCCGCGGCCGCGGCCGTCGGCGCAGCCTGGCCTGTTCGCAGCTGTTGCACCGCCTCGGCGTACGACGCCGGATCTGTGGTGGGGCTGTCGGCTTCGAGCAGCGCAGACGCGGCGGCGCCCTTGAGCAGCGACTCGCTGGTGAGTGCGGCCGTCGTACGCCGCAGACCGCGGTCACGCAGCAGCACGTCCACGCTGTCGCGTGCCGCCGCCAGCACCGACGGGATGCCCGGTGACGCGCTCCATGCAGCGAAGTCGTCAGAAGCTGGCACTCGCCCAGACTAGTAAGGCGATCTGCGCGTTCCTGGTTATCGGCCGGTGCGTCGGCGCGTGCCCGCAACCGCGATAACCTCGCCGTCATGGAGGCCGAACAGATGCGGGCGCGTGCCGCCAGCTTCGGCGACGTCGCCGGCGCGTACGCCGACCACCGGCCCGGATACCCCGCCGAGGCCGTTCGCTGGCTCGTCGGGATCAGCCCCGGACGAGTTCTGGAGCTCGGTGCGGGTACGGGCAAGCTCACCGCGGAAGTCGCCGGGCTCGGCCATGACGTCGTCGCCCTGGACCATTCCGCCCAGATGCTTAGCCACCTGCGACACACCCCGACCGTCCACGCGGTCGTCGCTCGCGCCGAGCAGATTCCGTTGGCCACCAGCTCGATCGACGTCGTGGTGGCGGCCCAGGCGTTCCACTGGTTCGACCAGGAGCGGGCCCTGCCGGAGATCGCCCGGGTGCTGCGCCCCGGTGGCGTGCTGTCGCTGGTGTGGAATAACGGCGATCTCACCGTCCCGTGGGTGAAGAAGGTGTTCGCGCTGATGGACCTCACCGCTGCCGAAGTGGGTGACGA
>JACCVA010000201.1 GCA_013698435.1 Nocardioidaceae bacterium
TCGCCAAGCAGATCAAGGTGTCCGACATGGCCACCGCGTACTGGGTGACACTCGACGACCCCACGGACACCGACGCACTGGTCAGCTCCGTGGAGAACCTGCAGGGAGTGCAGACCGTCTTCAACCCGCGTCAGCAGCTGTCCCCGGTTTACCAGACGTTGAACGTGCTGAAGTGGATGGCGCTCGGCGGGGCAGCCCTGCTCGTGCTGGCGGCCGTACTGCAGGTGTCCAACACGATCCGGCTCGCGGCAATGGCCCGACGGCGGGAGATCGGCATCATGCGCCTGGTGGGCGCCTCGAGCATCTACATTCAACTACCGTTCGTCCTCGAGATCGTCGTCGCGGCGCTCGCCGGGGCTGCACTGGCGTGTGGCTCGGTGGTCGCGTTGATGGTGTGGGTCGTTCCGTGGCTCCGCGGCCGGGTGCACCTGTGGCCATGGGTCGAGCGGAGCGATGCGGTGTTCGCGATGACTGCTGTCCTGGGCATCGCCTTGCTGCTGGCCGTGATTCCGACATTCCTGATGACGCGCAAATACCTGAAAGTTTGACTCCGCACCGTTATCGTCGAGTGGCCATGACTTTCCCCACCAGGTGAGGACTAACCGCCGTGGTCCGATGCTTCCCCCGCGGAAGTGCCCGGCAAGCCAGTATCGCCGTGGTCATGACGCTCACTGTGTCTTTGCTGGGCGCTGGGTTCGCCAGTCCATCGCTCGCCCGTGCGTCGTCACATGACGACCACCACCTCACGCACGAGAAGAATCGGCTCGACAACCGGATCGAGAGCCGCACGCTGGATCTGGACGAGATCTCCACCTCTTTGATCCGGGCGAAGAGTCGCGTCGACAGCGCTGTCATCGACCTGAGTGCAGCCCGTACGGTGCTCGCAGGCGTCCGCGAGCAGGTGCGGCAGGCAGAGATCTACGACCAGCAGATGCAAGAGGCACTCGCACAGGCGATCCTGCGGCTCGAGGACGCTCGCGAAGACCTGGCCGCCGGGCAGCAGAGCGTGGGTGAACAGCGGCAGGCGCTCACTGACTACGCAGTCACGTCCTACCAGTCGGGTGAGACGACCGCACTGAACCTCGACATCGCGTTCGATTCCGAAACCCCCGAAGAAGCCCTCGACCAGATGCAGGCCGCTTCGACAGTTGTGGACAAGCAGACCGTGGCGGTGCAGAAGCTCGAAGCACAGCAGGTGCTGCTGCGACTCACCGAGCAGCGCGTCGAGGACACCAAGGACGAGGTGGCGACTCGTCGCATCGAGGCCGCCGAGTCGTTGGAGACGAAGCAGGGCCTGGAGCAGCAGGCAGAGGTGGCCGCCGAACAGGTGGCCACGCGCGTCCAGGAGCTGCGGACCTCCAAGCAGCAGATCCAGGCTGCCAAGCAGCGCGAGATCGAGCGGCTCGGGAAGCTGAAGAAGGAACGCGACCGGGTCGAGACGTTGCTACGCAAGATCGCAGAAGCGCGCGAGCGCCGCGCGGAACGGCGTGAGCGACGTGCCGAGGCGCGCGCGGAGCGACGTGAGCGGGCGGCGCGGCTCGCGGCCAAGAGAGAGCACCGAGCGCCCCCCGAGCCGACGGTCGTCAGCAAGAGCAGCCCCACCAGCAACGACAGCGGCGCGTTCCTGGACTACCCCGTCCACAACACCTACATCACCTCGCCGTACGGCATGCGGATGCACCCGATCCTGCATGTGTACAAGCTGCACGACGGCACGGACTTCTCCGCGGGATGCGGCAGTCCGGTGTACGCCGCGGCACCAGGCCGCATCTTGTCGGAGTACTACAACGCCGGTTACGGCAACCGCATCATCATCGACCACGGTTATGTCCGCGGGGTGAGTTTGTCGACGTCGTACAACCACCTGACGTCGTTCGTCGCCGGCGCCGGCCAGTACGTCCGGCGTGGCCAGCTCATCGGGTACGCCGGCACCACGGGGTACTCCACCGGTTGTCACCTGCACTTCATGGTCTACGTGAACGGTTACACGTCCGACCCGGTCCGGTGGCTCTAGCCTCTGTAGCGGCCCTGCTGACCCCACCTCACGCTGAATTGAGGTCGCACGGGTTTGCCCTGTGGTGGAAGATGGTCACATGGTGAAGGAGGGCGTGCGCGCGATCATCGCCCAGAACAAGAAGGCGCGCTACGAGTACTTCATCGAGGACACCTACGAGGCAGGCCTGGTGCTCACCGGAACCGAGGTGAAGTCCTTGCGAGCCGGCCGCGCATCGCTCGTCGACGGATTCGCTGAGATAAGCGATGGTGAGGTGTGGTTGCGAGGTGCCCACATCCCCGAGTACCTCCAGGGGACGTGGAACAACCACACGCCGCGTCGCAAGCGCAAACTGCTGCTGAACCGGCACGAGATCGACAAGATGGAACGCCGCGTCCACGAGCGCGGGCTCACGATCGTGCCGCTGTCGCTCTACTTCAAGGACGGTCGGGTCAAGGTCGAGATCGCACTCGCCAAGGGCAAGAAGCACTACGACAAGCGGCAGTCGATCGCCACCCGTGACGCCCAGCGCGAGGCGACCCGCGAGCTCGGTCGACAGGCCAAAGGCTTCTGAGCCTCCCCGTACCGGATTCGTCCGCCTGTCCGCCGCATCCGTGAGTGTGAGCCGGCCGGACGAATCCTGAGCGCTGGTAACCTGAACGACATACAACTCAAGAGGGGCTGAACGGTTTCGACTTTGGTCGTTCGAATCAAGAGAAGCGAGCCGAGGACCCAGGGTCATCTCGTCAACGATCCCTGGAAACCAATAAGTGCCAATGCAAAGCGCACTCACTTCGCTCTTGCTGCCTAAGCAGTAATCGAAGGGTCGGTCTGGAGGAGCCT
>JACCVA010000208.1 GCA_013698435.1 Nocardioidaceae bacterium
GCTCAAGGTCGACTCGGGCCTCGGCCGTGGGGGCGCGCTGCCCGGTGACTGGCAGCGGTTGGTCGACCAGGCCGCGGCCGCGCAGAGCGCCGGACACCTCGACGTCACCGGCGTCTGGTCGCACCTGGCTCGTTCCAACGAGCCCGGTCATCCGTCGATCGCGGCGCAGACCGCGACGTTCGACGCAGCGGTGGCCTACGCGAACTCTGCCGGGCTGGAGCCCTGTCATGTCCACCTGGCCAACTCAGGTGGTGCGCTCGCCAGCCCGGACACATGGTTCACCATGGTCCGACCGGGGATCGCGATCTATGGCGTCACGCCGTTTCCTGACGGCGCCAGCCCGGTCGAGCTCGTCCCGGCGATGACGCTGCGCGCCACGGTGGCACTGGCCAAGCGCGCGCCGGCCGGCCTCGGCGTCTCCTACGGCCACACCTACACGACGGAACGGGAGACGACTCTCGCCCTGGTGCCACTCGGCTACGGCGACGGCATCCCCCGACATGCGTCCGGCCGAGGTCCGGTCCTGGTAGGGGGACAGCGGTTCCGCATCGCGGGACGGGTCTGCATGGACCAGTTCGTGCTCGACGTCGGGGACGCAGCTGTGCACGCTGGCGACGTGGCAGTCCTGTTCGGCCGTGCCGACCGCGGCGAGCCGACCGCGTACGACTGGGCAGTCGCCGCCGACACGATCGGATACGAGATCGTGACTCGCCTGGGCGCACGCGTGTCGCGGACGTACGTCGGCGAGGTCGCCAGGTGAGCGATGCCGACAGGCCCAGCATGCTGCGGCGGTACGCCGGCATTGCGGGCGCCACCGTCGGTGTGCTGGCCGCCGGAGCAGCTGCCGGTGTCTTCGCCGAACGCAAGGTCGTCGCGCGCAAGCGCGCCCAGGCGGTGGAGCCGTTCGGCTCCGTCCGCGGGCGCAGGCGGACCGTCGTCGCGGACGATGGCCTCAGACTGCATGCCGAGGTAGACGCACCGGACGGCGGAGCGACGGACGGCCCCACCCTCGTCTTCGTCCATGGCTATGCGCTCAACCTCGACTGCTGGCACTTCCAGCGGCTCGAGCTGCGCGGCGAGCACCGGATGGTCTTCTACGACCAGCGGTCGCACGGGCGGTCGGACCGGTCGCGCAAGCAGCACTGCACGATCGACCAGCTAGGCAGGGACCTCGAAGCGGTGATCGACGCGCTGGCCGATGACCAGCCGGTCATCCTGGTCGGCCACTCGATGGGTGGGATGACGGTGATGGCGCTCGCGGAGCAGCACCCGGAGTGGTTCGGGTCGAGGATCGCGGGCGTTTGCCTGATGTCAACATCGTCGGGCGGCCTCAAGGCCTCGACCCTCGGGCTACCCGGAATGCCGGGCAGGCTCGTGCACCTCGTGTCACCGGCCCTGGTGGCGACGATGGCCAGGGCGCCTCGTCTCGTCGAAGGAGGTCGACGAGTGGGCTCCGACATCGGCTATGTCGTCACCCGCAAGCTGGCGTTCGGCTCCAAGGTTCCGCAGGAGTACGTCGACTTCACCGACGAGATGCTCGCGGCAACCCCGATCGACGTCGTGGCCGACTTCTTCCCCGGCTTCGACAACCACGACAAGCACGCAGCGCTGGCGGCCATCGACGAGGTGCCAACCCTCGTGATTGCCGGCGGCCGCGACGCGATCACGCCGATCTCGCACAGCCACACGATCGCGGAGCGGATGCCGTCGGCAGAGCTGGTCGAGCTTGCCGATGCCGGCCACATGATGATGCTCGAGAAGCACGACGAGGTGACCCAAGCACTGCGCAGGCTCGTCGACCGGGCCGAGCGGGCGTTGTGAGGCTCGGTCGTGAGTGACCTGCGCGTCGAGGAGGCTGCGTCGGTGGACGCCCCGGCAGTGCGAGACGTCATCCATGCGGCGTTCGCGGCCCGCCAGCGCGTCGACCCGCCCAGCACCGCACTTGCAGAGACGGCTGAATCGGTCGCCGCGACGCTGGAGCACGACGGCGGTCTGCTGTGCCGGGTCGACGGGGAGCCGGCGGGCGCGATGTTGTTCGGTGTGGCCGCCTCCGCCTTGGTGCTGCGCCGGGTCAGCGTGGTGCCGCACTTCCAGTCCCGGGGGGTGGCGTCGGCACTGGTCGGTGTCGCCGAGGAGGTGGCAGCGGCCCGCGGGTTCGACGACGTACGGCTCTCGGCGCGGGCGGAGCTGCCGGCGACGGTGACCTTCTGGCAGCGCCGCGGGTACGCCGAGATCTCCAGTGACGTGACCAGCCTGCAGCTCGGCAAGGCGCTCGGCATCGAGGTGTCCACCCCTGATGCGGAGGCGACGCGCGATGTCGGTGCGGTGCTTGCCGGTCTGCTTCGCGCGGGTGATGTCGTGATCCTGACGGGAGAGCTGGGAGCCGGCAAGACGACCCTGACTCAGGGACTCGGCGCCGGGCTCGGTGTGCGCGGCGGCGTCACCTCACCCACTTTCGTGATCTCCCGCGTGCACCCTTCGCTGTCCG
>JACCVA010000297.1 GCA_013698435.1 Nocardioidaceae bacterium
GGCGTTGGCCGGTGAGGCTCCGCCGGTTTATCGGCGGGCGCCTGCTGGGTCGAGTGTGGACGCGGTCGAGCCGCGGATCCGGGACCTGCTTCGGGCCTGGCCGACGATGCCGGCGACGGTGATCGCCGAGCGGATCGGCTGGGACCGTGGTTTGACGGTGTTGAAGGTCCGCGTCCGCGAACTGCGGCCGGTGTATCTGCCGCCGGATCCGGCGTCCCGGACGGCGTATCTGGCTGGTGAGGTGGCCCAGTGTGACTTCTGGTTCCCTGACATCGAGCTGCCGGTCGGGTTTGGTCAGACCCGCACCGCCAAGCGGCTGCCGGTGTTGACGATGGTGTGCGGGTACTGCCGGTGGCTGTCGGCACGGCTGGTCCCGTCGCGGACGGCCGAGGACCTGTTCGCCGGCTGGTGGGCGCTGATCGCCCAGCTCGGGGCGGTGCCTCGGCTGCTGGTCTGGGACGGTGAGGCCGCGGTCGGGCGGTGGCGTCGTGGGGTCAGCGAACTGACCGCCGACACTCAGGCGTTCCGTGGGGTGCTGGGAACCAGCGTGAAGATCTGCAAACCGGGCGACCCGGAGGCCAAGGGGCTGGTCGAGCGTGGCAACGGGTATCTGGAGACGTCGTTCCTGCCGGGCCGGACGTTTGAGTCACCCGAGGACTTCAACAGCCAGCTGGGGTTGTGGCTGCCGCTGGCGAACAGCCGGATCAAACGGGCGTTGGGGTGCGCACCGACCGACCGCGTCGACGCCGACCGGGCAGCGATGCTGGCCTTGCCGCCGGTGCCCCCGGTCACCGGCTGGTCGCAGAGCCTGCGGCTGCCCCGCGACCACTACATCCGGCTGGACTCCAACGACTACTCGGTGCATCCGGCGGCGGTCGGACGACGCATCCAGGTGAGCGCCGACCTGGACCGGGTCAAGGTGGTCTGCGACGGGCGACCGGTCGCCGACCATGCCCGGGTCTGGGCCCGTCACCAGACGATCAGCGACCCGACCCATGTCGAAGCAGCGAAGGCGATGCGGCATGAACGGCTGTCTGTGGTGTCATCTGCCGCCGCGGCGCAGCCCCTGGTGGAGCAGCGGGTGTTGAGCGACTACGACACCGTCTTCGGTCTGTCCGAGGGAGCCAAATGATGGTGGCCGCGAAGACGCAGGATGTGACGTCGGAGCTGGCGTTCCTGACTCGGGCGCTGAAGGCGCCCACCCTGCGCGACTGTGTCGACCGGCTCGCCGAACGGGCCCGCGCGGAGTCGTGGACCCATGAGGAATTCCTCGCCGCCTGCCTGCAACGTGAGGTCTCCGCGCGTGACGCCCACGGCGGCGAGGGCCGCATCCGGGCAGCCAGGTTCCCGGCTAGGAAGTCGCTCGAGGAGTTCGACTTCGACCACGCCCGCGGCCTGAAACGCGACCAGATCGCGCACCTGGGCACCCTCGACTTCATCATCGCCAAAGAGAACGTGATCTTCCTCGGACCACCCGGCACCGGCAAAACCCATTTGGCGACGGGACTGGCCATCAGAGCCTGCCAAGCCGGCCACCGGGTCCTCTTCGCGACCGCGTCGCAATGGGTCGCCCGCCTGGCCGACGCACACCAGGCCGGCCGGCTCCAAGACGAGCTCGTCAGGCTGGTGCGCTACCCGTTGCTGATCGTCGACGAGGTCGGCTACATCCCCTTCGAACCCGAAGCAGCGAACCTGTTCTTCCAGCTCGTCTCGTCGCGATACGAACGCGCCTCACTGATCGTCACCTCCAACAAACCCTTCGGCCGCTGGGGCGAAACCTTCGGTGACGACGTCGTCGCCGCCGCGATGATCGACCGGCTCGTCCACCACGCCGACGTCATCGCCCTCAAAGGCGACTCCTACCGACTCAAAAACCGAAACCTCGGCCGCATCCCAGTGGCCACAACCGAGGAACCATGACCATCAGAGGGGTCAAGATTCGACCGTCGCCAGGGGGTCAACTTTCAGCCGTCGTTGACACAAGGGCACGTGCAGCGAATTCAGGTACCAGATCGACCTACCGGAGAGGGCTGACTCCTTCACGTTCTCGCACGCAGCGGGCCCATTGAGTGAGGGCGAGAGTCTTGAGACCGATCCGCGCGCATATTCGCCCACAGTTGCTGTGATCGGGACCGATCGGTCGCCCGTCGAAATCCGCCTGATTCGTATCGTCTTAAACTCCGACGCAGACCTAAATGCCGCAAATTTCGACGCGTCCAGGGAC
>JACCVA010000235.1 GCA_013698435.1 Nocardioidaceae bacterium
CCGATCAGCGCATGCGACGACGAGGAGGGCAATCCGAAATACCAGGTGGTCAAGTTCCACGCGATCGCGCCGACCAAACCCGATGCCACGACGACCAGCCCGTGCTCACCACTGGGTGGGCTGATCACGTCACTGACGGTGGAGGCGATCTCCTGCCCGAGAAAGGCGCCGGCAAAGTTCATGACCGCAGCGAGCAGGAGCGCCATGCGGGGGGTGAGAGCCCGCGTGGACACAGACGTCGCGATCGCGTTGGCGGCATCATGGAACCCGTTGGTGTAGTCGAAAGCCAGCGCGATGATCACGACACCGACGACGAGTGCGACCTCCACGTCAGGTCCTCGCGGTTTCGGGCACGCGCAAGAGAGCGGGGAACCGTCCAGGCATGCGCTAAGACTCCTTGACGGCGATCTGCTCGACGATGTTGGCGACGGTCTCGAAGGCGTCGATCGCTGCCTCGAGCGAATCGACAACGTCCTTCAGCTTCATCACCGTCAGGGCGTCGTAGTCGCCGTTGAAGAGCTTGGCGACGATGCGACGGTACGACTTGTCGCCGTCGTTCTCGAGGCGGTTGATCTCGATCCAGTACTCCTCGAGGTCATTCATCGTGCGAAGCCGCGGCATCGCCTCAGCCGTCAGCTCCGCTGAGCGCTGCAACACCTCGACCTGGTTGGCCAGCTCTCCGGGGAGCTCGCGGATCCCGTACAGGTTGACGAGGTCGACTGCCTCTTCCATGAAGTCCATGACGTCGTCGAGACCAGCGGCGAGGCGATAGATGTCCTCACGGTCGAAGGGGGTCACGAACGTGGAGTTGACTCGCTTCACGATCGTGTGGGTCACTTCGTCGCCGGTGTGTTCAGCTTCGCGCATTCGTTTGGCGATCTCGCCGCGGTCGGCATCGACGGCCAGCATCTCTGCGAGCAGCTCGGCGCCCGTGACGAGGTTGCGCGCGGAGTTCGCGAACAGCTCATAGAACGTCGAGTCCGTAGGACGGAAACGCAAGGGCACGGCCAACTCCCGTCGAGCGCGGAAAGATCAACGCAATGCTAGGGGTGGCTTTGGTGATCGGCCAACCGTGCCCCGCCGCGACGACGATCCAAGCGGCGTGCACCGTTCACCCGTCGGTGGGCTTTTCGCTGACACCCAAGATGAAGTCGATCTGGTTCTGCGTCAGCGGCCCGTCTGATTCGGACGTGGCAATGATGAGATTCGTCATCATCTCGATCTCGTTGAGCACGTCGCGATCGTGTATGTCGACGTCCAGCTGATCGTTCACCTGCTCAGCTCTCCGGGGCGATGGCGGCTCATCGCGGACCGCCGTGACCCCGAGATGGCCCTCTTGGTATGCCGATGATTCGGCCAGCGTAGCCGCTGGCTTCCGGCGCCGCAGACGATTCCACACACCCCCAAAGTACGGAGAGCAAGCACCCCTCCCAAAAAAGAAGTCGGCCCCTCGAGCGCTGGCAACCGTCTGGCGAGTCCCGATTCAGGGACTCAACCCCGCCGGCTGCCTGTCTGGGACCGTCAGCCGTTCCGCCGCCTCACGTCGTCGAGCGGACTAGTCTGCTCGGAACACCCACCGTCCAATGTGCGGATAACCCGGGATTTCCCCTCACCGCGGGGTGCTACTTATAGGACACTAGGTATCTCTCAAGCAATTCAGCGTAGATCGGAGCCGCGCTGAGTGCCGCGCACGTGGAAGGGGGGCAATTGGCTACGCCCGAGGACAGTTGGCGCGTGCTCAGCGACTACGCCGACGTGGTGTCGCGCAGCACGTCCGTCGGAGCGCTGGTCGAACGCACCCTGAAAACGGGGTTGATGGTTCTCAAAGCCTCCTCCGCCTCGGCCTCGCAGTTCGAGGTGGAACGTGGACGCGTCAAGATCCTGCACAACATCGGCGATCTAGCCGACTGGGAGATCCCCTGGCCGACTGACGCCTATTACATGCTCAGCGAGTACGCACAGCTGATGACGATGATCGGTGGACCGTCTCTGTCGTGGAGAGGTTCCCTCGACGACCCCGAGACGGCCGGCCCCGACCGCGAGCTGCTGAGCCGCGTGGGCAAGCAGCACGCGGCGTCCTTTCGGGTCAGTGTGGCCAACAACAGCTGGGGCGATCTCTACTTCACCCGCGGATCCGCCGACCCTCCGTTCTGCGATGACGACCTCCCGGTCGGCGAGGTGCTGGCCGGCCTGATGTCGGCCGGGCTCTCGAGGCTCGAGCTGCTGGCCGATCTTGCCAACCTGGCGTACACCGACCCGCTCACGGGGCTGGGCAACCGGCGGGCCGCGGACGAGTGGCTCGAGCGGCGCCTCTCCCTCGAGGAGGAGTTCGTTCCGCTCGCTGCGGTGCTGTGCGACATCAACGGTCTGAAGGGAATCAACGACTCGTTCGGCCACACCGCCGGCGACGACCTGCTCCGCCTGGTCGCCGGCCACCTCACGACCGCTGTCGAGGGCTATGAGGACGTGCTGGTGACACGGTTGGGTGGTGACGAGTTCCTGCTGCTGATGAGCGGCGTCGAGCGGTCCGACATCACCGCGGTCGAGAAGCGGCTGGCTGCTCTGGACCTGCCACACCGAACCGGCCTGGCGGTCGGTGCCGCGTCCACCCCACAACGTCCGCACTCCAACGAGTCCACTAAAACCGCCGCGCGGAGCCTGTTCAGGCTCGCTGACGCCGCGCAGTACCGACACAAGCAGAATCGCAAGATCGCACAGGAGACACTGCTGAGCGCGCCCCAGTTCGCCCAGCTTCCTGCCGAGGCGGCGCGGCTGGTCGACGACGGGCTCCATGCACTCGACGAGGTTCCCGAGCAGACGATGCTCTTCCGGCTGCAGGCGGTCTGCGACACGGTCGCCAAGGCGTACGACGTCGCCTCCTGGTGGATAAGCCGCACCACCGGCGTTGGCAAGGTAATCGATGTGCTGTCGTGCGTGGTCCGCCCGGATGCTCGCGGAGACTTGTCCGGAATCGAGCTCACCTCGGGCACGGAGTTCGACCTAAGCGACTTCCCCGCGACCAGGCAGGCGCTGCAAGGCGGCTCCTATTACGCCTCACTCACCGAGGGGGAGGAGTCCGAGCGGGCTTTCCTTGCCCGGATGGGTTACGTGGCGTCGCTCGCTGCAGGCGACACCGCGCTCGACGGCAGCCAGTGGCTGGTGGAGCTGTACTCCGACACGCAGACGTCGTCTTGGCTTTTCGCCGCGGAGCCGTCGCTCCGGGCACTCGTTCACATCGCCGTCAAAGGCGCGCACATCTGACACAAC
>JACCVA010000237.1 GCA_013698435.1 Nocardioidaceae bacterium
GCAGCGGGTTGCGGATGAGAAGCCACGACACCACCGCGCCGGCAGACAGCATCGTCACACTGATCCACACGGCGCGCTCGTAACCTGCGGTGAAGGCGGCCGGGCGTTCGTAGTCGGCGCCGCTCAGGCCGACGACCGTGGGCAGCGCCGCGACCGCCAGCAGCGAACCGATCCGGGCGACGGCGTTGTTGATACCGCTCGCCACCCCCGCATTGTGGTCGGGGGCAGCGGCCAGCACCGTGGAGGTGAGCGGTGCGACCAGCAGTGCGAGGCCGAGGGCGAAGACGGTGATGCCGGGGCCGACATCGATCCAGTAGGTCGTGTCGGCGTCCACGCGGCTGAGCCATCCCAGTCCGACCGCGCACACCAACGGCCCAGCTGTCATGGGAATGCGGGGTCCGATCCTGCTGGCGAGCTGGCCCCCGCGGGCCGCCAGCAGCAGCATCACCACGGTGATGGGCAGCGTGGCCAGCCCGGCTTGCAGCGGACCGTAGCCAGCGACGGTCTGCAGCTGCAGGACCAGGAAGAACAGCACGCCGCCCAAGGCGGCGTACACGAGGAAGGTCATCGCGTTCGCGGCGGTGAACTGCCGGCTGGCGAAGAGCTGCATCGGCATCATCGGGTGGGGTGTCGACCGCTCGACGAGGAGGAAAGCCAGGGTCGAACCGAGGCCGACCAAGGCGCTGGTCAGCACGACGGCCGGACTCGAGCTGCCCGACTGGATCAGCGCGAAGGTCATTCCCGCCAAGCCCAGCACGGCCAACCCGGCGCCGGTGACGTCGAACCCCGGCACCGACTCGGCATCGCGTGTCTCGGGCACGTGACGCTGGGCGATGACGATGGTCGCCACCGCGAGGGGGAGGTTGAGCAGGAACACCCAGCGCCAGCTCGCGTACTCCACCAGCCATCCGCCGACGAACGGGCCGATCGCGGCCGCGATGCCACCCAGCCCGGACCAGGCGCCGATCGCCCGGGCCCGGTCGGCCGGATGGAACGATCCCTGGATCATGGCGAGGCTGCCGGGGGTCAGCAAGGCCGCCCCGACCCCCTGCATCACCCGGGCAGCGATCAGCTGCGTCGGGCTCTGCGCGACCCCGCACGCCAGCGACGTGACAGCGAACCAGACCGTGCCCACCACGAAGACGCGGCGGCGGCCGAACTTGTCGCCGAGCGAGCCGCCGAGCAGGATCAGCGACGCCAGCGCGAGCAGGTAACCGTTGGTGATCCACTGGAGCTGCGCCAGGCTTGCTTCGAGGTCTCGCCCGATGCTGCGGAGCGCGACGTTGACGACCGTACCGTCGAGCAGCGCCATCCCCTGACCGAGCACCGCGGCCGTCAGCACCCAGCGTCCGGCCACGGAGCGGTAGCGCAGCTGCTCGCTCACCCGAGAAGGGTCTCATCCCGGTCTGCGGCGTCGGCCGCTCACGGCTCGGCCGCCTCCGCGACACCTAGACTGACGCGGTGATCCGGCAGGCTGGCGAGGGCGACGTGCACGAGCTGTGCCGGATGGAGAGAGCGGCCTCCGGCACCGCGCTGACGCACATCTTCGCCGGCATCGACTTCCCGCACGACGACGTGCGGGCGCGGTGGCAGCTCGTCCTCGACGACGCGTCCGCGCAGGTGATCGTCGACGAGGTGGACGGACAGCTGGTGGGCTACGCGGCGTACGGCGACGGCTGGCTACGTCACTTCGGAGTGGTCCCTGAGCACTGGGGTTCGGGACGGGCGCAGGCGCTCTACGCCGCTGTTGTCGAGCGTGCGACCGCAGCCGGGTCCCCGACCACCTACCTTTGGGTACTGGTGGACAACCATCGCGCCCGCGCCTTCTACCGCCGCCTCGGCTGGCACGACACAGACGTTCGCGAGCCGGAGACGTTCCCGCCGTACCCGATCAAGACCCAGATGACCCGGCCGCTCGGCGGCGACCAGAGGAGCACCCACGCATGGACCTGACCCTGAACGAGGAGGAGCAGGCCATCCGGGACTGGGTGCGCACCTTCGTCGAGCGGGAGATCATGCCGCTCGAACCCGAGGTGCTGCGGCGTGAGCGAGCCGGCGAGGCCGGTCTGCCGCCTGAGGAGCTGCGGGCGCTGCAGCTGAAGGCGCGCCGGTCAGGCTTCTGGGGCGTTCTGACCCCGCAGGAGTACGGCGGCATGGGCCTCGGCGCGGTGATGACCGCGTTGGTGGAGTGCGAGCTGGGACGTTCGTTCGTACCTTTCAAGTTCGGCGGGTACGCCGACAACATCCTCTACGACGCCAACGAGCACCAGCGGGAGACGTACCTGCTGCCTACGATCGCCGGAGAACGTCTCAGCTGTTTCGCGATCACCGAGCCCGGCGCGGGTTCCGACGCCAAGGCGATCCGCACGTCGGCGTACCTCGACGGTGACGCGTGGGTGATCAACGGCGAGAAGACGTTCATCACCGGCGGCAACACGGCAGACTTCTGCATGGTCTTCGCGGTCACCGACAAGCAGAAGCGCGCCAACGGTGGCGTCACCTGCTTCCTCGTCGACCGTGACCAGGGCTGGACGTCGTCGCACATCGACACGATGGGCGAGTGGGGCCCGGCGTCGTTGACGTTCGACAACGTGCGGGTCCCGAAGTCAGCGGTGCTCGGTGAGGTGGGGCACGGGTTCGACCTGGCGATGCGCTGGATCGGGCAAGGGCGCTATCTGCTGCCGGCACGCGCGCTGGGCGCCTGCGAGCGGATGGTCGAGATGGCGATGGACCATGCCCGCACCCGCACGACGTTCGGGCACCCGATCGCCGAGCGGCAAGCGATCCAGTGGATGATCGCGGACTCGGCCGTCGAGATCGAGGCCTTGCGGTGGCTGGTGCTGAGCGCTGCCTGGCAGGTCGACCAGGGCAGCGACTCCCGGCACGCGCAGTCGATGGCGAAGCTGTACGGCGGCATCAAGGCCAACGAGATAGTCGACAAGATGCTTCAGGTCCACGGCGGGATGGGTTACACGCGCGAGCTCCCGCTCGAGCGGTGGTACCGCGAGCTGCGGCTGCTGCGGATCTACGAGGGCACCGACGAGATCCAGCGGCGAACGATCAGCCGGAACCTGCTCGAGGGGCACGCGTCCGTCCGCGGGACCCTCTAGTGGTGTGGCAGACAGACCACTAGGGCATGAGGGCCCGCGGGGGTGGCTTAGACTCGTGGGCTCACCAGATCCGGGTAAAGAAACGAGCATCAGTGGCTGATCGTCGTCGTCCGCGCGTCTCCGACCAGGTGGTCGAGCAGGAGATCAAGCACGAGCAGGCGGTCGTCGACCGCCTCTACGCTCGTCTCGATGCGGCCGTCGAGTCGGCCCGTGCGCTGCAGACGGAGGGGTTCGCCCGCGCCCGGCTCGGCAACGAGGGCGGCCTCGTCGAACGCGACGCGATCGTCTTCCAGGCCGGTAGGCGCCTGGCCACCTTGAACTCCGCGCACGAGGGTCTGGTGTTCGGACGTCTCGACCACCGCGACGCCGACACCCGCTACATCGGCCGGCTCGGGCTGCGTGACGAGGACCATGAGGTGCTCCTCGTCGACTGGCGGGCGCCGGCTGCCGCCGTGTTCTACCAGGCGACCGGCAATGACCCGGCCGGGGTCGTACGCCGGCGGGTCCTTCAGTCGGTGTCCGACCAGGTGGTCGGGATCGAGGACGACCTGCTGGACGCCGAGAACGCCCCCGACGACATGGTGGTGGTCGGGGAGGGGGCCTTGTTCGCAGCCCTGGCCAAGTCGCGCGACCGCTCGATGCACTCGGTGGTTGCCACGATCCAGCGCGAGCAAGACGATGCCATCCGCTCACCGCACCGAGGCGTCACGCTCATCCACGGTGGCCCGGGCACCGGTAAGACCGTCGTCGCGCTGCACCGGGCGGCGTACCTGCTCTACACCGACCGCCGACGTTATGAAGGGGGCGGCGTCCTCGTCGTCGGGCCCAACGCGGTGTTCATGGCCTACATCGAGAGGGTGCTTCCGTCCCTGGGCGAGACGAGTGTCGCGCTGCGCGCGCTGGGTGAGGTGGTCGAGGGGATTGACGCCTCCCGCCACGATGTGCCCCGGGTGGCGGTGATCAAGGGCTCGGCCCGGATGCGCGGAGTGCTCGCGCGCACCTCGCGGGGGGCGACGCCGGGAGCACCGACGGGCTTCAGGGTCTTCTACCGCGACGACGTCCTCACTCTCGAAGAGCGCGAGCTGCGGCAGCTGCGTCGACACCTGTTGGACCGTTGGCATCGTCGCAACCGAGCCGCGCCGCACGTCGCCGACTCACTCGTCGACCTGCTGTGGGACAAGATCACCGGGGGTCGGGCCCTCGGGCGCGGCAAGGGCGAGTTCGCGCACACGCTGCACGGCGACCGGTCGTTCGTGGACTTCGCGCGGGGATGGTGGCCGGTCGTGGACGCGGTCGACGTGCTGGGATGGCTCAGCGACCGTGACCGGCTGGCGTCCGACGCCGGTAAGGCGCTCTCCCCGGCCGAGATCGATGACCTCGTCGAGTCGCTGACCGCCGACGACTTCAGCGTCGAGGACGTCCCGCTGATCGACGAGCTCCGCTATCTCGTCGGCGAACCCCCCGAGCCCGACACCGAGGACGACCCGCTCGCCGACCTGTACGACGAGACGGTTCCCGAGCTGTCGACCGTGGATGACCGTCCCAGCGCGCTGCGCAGGCATGGTGGCGAACGGCCGACCGGGTCGATCGAGGACGACAGCTACGCGCACGTGCTCGTCGACGAGGCGCAGGACCTGTCGCCGATGCAGTGGCGAATGATCGGGCGTCGTGGCCGGCACGCCAGCTGGACCATTGTCGGCGACGCAGCACAGAGCTCATGGCCGCTGACGCAGGAGGCCGTGATCGCCCGCGACGAGGCGCTGGCGGGACTCGAGCAGCACTCGTTTCGGCTGTCGACGAACTACCGGAACTCCCGGGAGATCTATGAGCTCGCCGCCGATCTCGCGCGGGCACACATCCCGACCGCTGACCTTCCCCACGCTGTGCGCGAGACCGGCGTCGAGCCGGTGATCCACGAGGTCGAAGCGCCTGACCTCGCCGCCGAGGTGACGGCGGCGGTCACCCGGGTGACCGCCGAGGTGGCCGGCACGGTCGGCGTCGTCGCACCGGTGGGGCGGCGAGTCGAGGTCGAGGCGTGGCTCGGCGAGCGCGACGCCGTACGCATCCCTGTGCTGGAGGCGCTCGACACCAAGGGGCTCGAGTTCGACGCCCTCGTCGTGGTCCAGCCCGATCAGATCGTCGACGAGGCGGACGTCGGGATGCGCACGCTGTACGTCGTCGTGACTCGGGCGACGCTCCGCCTCGAGATCGTCGGCACCACCCACCGCTGGCGGGCCTAGTGGTCATCTCTGGTAGTTCGTCGGGGTCCCCGCGGCCCAGGCACGCACATCGCTGCATTGGCATCGCTCGAGAGATGCCCAGTCTACCTTCGCGACGCCGCCTTGCGCTGCACGCACCTGGACCACGGCTACCCTCGACGAGCTTCCGGCGATGACCACCAGTGAGCGCGACGCGGTCAGCGACCGAGTTGTTCAGCTGCCCACCCGTCCCGCACGCCTGATCGGCCGCCGTCATGACCCTCTTTGACGACCTCGCGACGTCCGCTGCGTTCGCGCTCGTCAGGTTCGAGCAGGCCGCCGCGGTCACCGTGCTCCGCGGCCGGATGGAGCAGCACGAGTCGCTGCTGGAGCTGCCACTGGAGTCCGGGCTACCCGAGGTGGGTCGCCGGTTCGACCGGCTCGTGTGCGTCCCCTACCGGCAGATCCGCGAGCGTGGCTTCGAGGCGCACGACGACGGCACGCCGCTCGCCGCCCTCGTCGTCGAGCAGGAGGACGACATGGCGCTGGCCGACGTCGTCGACACGTTGCCGGCCATCACTCTCGAGACCAACGACGCGCATGGGTTCGACGTCGACGACGCCGCATACGCCGACATCGTCGAGGCGATCATCCGTGACGAGATCGGCAGGGGCGAGGGCGCGAACCTTGTCATCGCCCGCAACTACGAAGCCACCATCGCCGACTGGGACCTGGCCCGCGCTCTGAGCGTCTACCGCCGCCTGCTCACCGAGGAGCGCGGAGCCTACTGGACCTATCTCGTCTTCACCGGTGAGCGCTACATCATCGGCGCCAGCCCCGAGCGCCACATCAGCGTGAACGGTGGGCTGGTCCGGATGAACCCGATCAGCGGCACGTTCCGGCTCGGCCCGAGAGCCGGGGCGGCAGACCTCAAGACCGAGATGCTGGACTTCTTGCGCGACGAGAAGGAGATCTACGAGCTCTTCATGGTCGTCGACGAGGAGCTGAAGATGATGTGTGACATCTGCAGCGAGGGTGGCCACATCCTCGGCCCCTACCTCAAGCCGATGACGCACCTCGTCCACACCGAGTACGTCCTCGAGGGGCAGACGCACAAAGACGTCCGGGAGGTGCTCCGGTCATCGATGTTCGCTGCGACCGTTACGGGTAGTCCGGTCGAGAACGCATGCAGGCTCATCCGCCGCTACGAGCAGGGAGGTCGTGGCTACTACGGCGCGGTGATGGCGTTGTTGGGCCGTGACACCGACGGAGAGCAGACGCTCGACGCGCCGATATTGCTGCGCACCGCGGACGTCAGCATCGAAGGTCGGCTACGGGTGACCGCCGGCGCGACCCTGGTGCGCGACTCCTGCCCACGCGAGGAGGTGGCCGAGACGCACGCCAAGGCCGGCGGCATCCTGCGCGCCTTCGGCCTCGTCGCGGCGCCCACAACTGCTGCCGGCGAGGTCGAGCGGCTTGCCCAAGACGCCGACGTCGTTGCCGAGCTCGCCCGGCGTAACGGGCGACTGAGCAGGTTCTGGCTCAACGACCAGTCTGACGCGGTGCGGTCGTCAGAGCTCGCGGGCAAGCATGTTGTCGTCCTCGACGGCGAGGACGACTTCGTCACCATGCTGCGCCACATCCTTGCCGTGTTGGGCATGGCGAGCCGAACGGTTCGTCACGAGGACTACCGCCCCGGCGTTTTCGACGACGCCGACGTGGTGATCGTCGGTCCAGGTCCCGGCGATCCACGCGAGCTGAGCGACCCCAAGATCACGGCAGTGCGCGCCGCGGTGGACGACCTCCTCGCCACCCGGAAGCCCTTCCTGGCGGTGTGCCTCGGCCATCAGGTCCTGTGCGGAGCGCTCGGGATGAGCCTCGACTACAAGGACATCGTCTTTCAAGGGACGCAGACGCAGATCTCGGCCTTCGGCCGTTATGAGCGGGTCGGCTTCTACAACACGTTCGTGGCTCGGCTGTCGAGCGACGCGACGGCGGCCGAGGTCGAGGCCGACCCGCACTCGGGCGACGTCCATGTGGTGACCGGCCCGCACTACCGCGGCATCCAGTTCCATGCCGAGTCGATCCTGACTGAACACGGCTTCGACCTGATCCGTGAGCTCATGACGGGACTGCTCAGAAAATAGTGTCGGGAACTCAGTCGGCGTCAGAACCCAGTGTCAACGTGACTGTCTTATCGGGCCCGGTGGAGGTCCCGTCGGCGGTCGAGGAGGTCACGGTGAGCCGGACGGTGTCGCCGGGTCGGTAGGAGCGCACGATCGCCACCAGCGAGTCGCCGTTGTCGATCGCGGCGTCATCGACCTTCGTGATCACCTGTCCGCGCTCGAGGCCGGCCTGGTCGGCTGCCGAACCGGAGGAGACGTCACCGACGAGCGCGCCGTCGGGGAGCCCCACCTCGTCGGTCGCGTCGCCGACGGTGACGCCGATGCGAGCATGCGTCGGCGTCTCGCCGCTGCGTAGCTGCTCGACGATCGGTAGCGCGTCGGTGATGGGAATAGCGAAGCCGAGGCCGATCGAACCGCTCTGGCTGCCGGCGCTGCTGGAGGTGGTCTTGATGGCGGAGTCGATGCCGATGACCTGCCCCGCAAGGTTGATGAGCGGACCACCGGAGTTGCCGGGGTTGATCGCCGCGTCGGTCTGAATGGCTGGGAAGATCGTGGCGGGGTCACCGGCTGATGCGCCCTGGGTGGTCACGGGTCGGTTGAGCGCGCTTACGATGCCGGTGGTGACGGTGCTCTCGAGGCCGTACGGCGCCCCTAGTGCGATCACCTGCTGTCCGACCGCGAGCGTGTCGGAGCCTCCTATCGACGCGGGGTTCAGGCCGCTGACGCCGTCCGCCTTGATGACCGCCAGGTCCGTGAGCGGGTCGCGGCCGAGGATCGTCGCGCGCGCGGTCGAACCGTCGTTGAAGCTCACGGCGAGCTTTCCGCCGTCAGCGGCGAGCTCGACCACGTGGTTGTTGGTGAGGATCTCGCCGTTGTCCGTGAGGACGATCCCCGAGCCGGATCCGCTCTGCTGGGCACCGGAGGCATAGATCTTCACGAC
>JACCVA010000242.1 GCA_013698435.1 Nocardioidaceae bacterium
GTGAAGTCGCCGTCCTCGCCTGCGCCGCCGTACTCCTCGGGAGCGGTCAGGCCGAACAGCCCCAGCTTGCCCATGTGCTGCACGGTGTCCACAGGGAAGTGGTGCTCCCGGTCCCAGCGCGCCGCATAAGGAGCGATCTCGGCTTCGGCGAACTCACGCACGCTGGAGCGGAAGTCCTCGTGCTCGCGGGCAAGCTCGAAACTCATCGGCATCTGGCTCCCTCGTCAAGTGTGGTCACGTCACGTAAGCGTAGACACCTCGCCGAGAGTCCACATTGCCGAGGCGAGGCCACTTGTCTAGCGTGGGGATGGATGCAGCCTCGGGGCCGCCGAACCGAACATCACGTTTCTGGTGTCCTCGCCGGACGCTACCGGCGGCATCGGGCGCTCGGTCAGCATTTCGGCGAGCCACCTGGCCGAGACCCATCCCGTCCAGATCCTCGGCTTGCGCAGGCGGGAGGAGCCCGGCTACGCGTTCGACCCCCGTATCGGCGTCCGGTGCGTGACCGACGACAGCGGCAGGCTCGCCTCGAAGCTGGATCGCATGCCCAGCCGACTAGGTTCCACCGCCCGCCGGCAGGGGCGGTCGTCTGCACGTTCGTCGCCAAGGCCCACCGCGGGATGAGTCTTCAGCACAAGCTGCTGCAAGGCGGAGGAGGGGGCCGATAGCGGTGTTGTATCGGCGACGACGACAACGCCGCGAGGCGCCGCCTGGAGCGCGGCAACGGCGAAGAGATTTCGAGACACGACACTAGACTCACGAGTCGTACCCGTGCCGAACCCGAGGAGCAGCCTGCCGTGCCGCAGCTGAGCAAGGTCCTGGTCGCCAACCGCGGCGAGATCGCCGTCCGCGTCATCCGCGCCTGCAAGGATGCTGGCATCGGCAGCGTGGCCACCTACGCCGACCCGGACCGCGACGCGCTGTTCGTGCGGCTGGCCGACGAGGCGCACGCGTTGGGCGGCGCCTCCCCGGCCGACACGTACCTGTCGATCGAGAAGCTCGTCCGGATCGCCAAGGAGTCCGGCGCCGACGCCGTGCACCCCGGCTACGGCTTCCTCGCCGAGAACTCCGGGTTCGCCCAGGCGGTCATCGACGCCGGGTTGGTCTGGATCGGACCACCACCAGCGGCGATCGACTCCCTCGGCGACAAGGTGGAGGCTCGCCACATCGCCCAGAAGGTCGGGGCCCCGTTGGTCGCCGGCACCGCCGACCCGGTCAAGGACGCCGACGAGGTGGTCGCATTCGCGCGCGAGCACGGACTGCCGATCGCGATCAAGGCGGCGTTCGGTGGGGGCGGTCGCGGGCTCAAGGTCGCGCACACCGAGGCCGAGGTGCCCGAGCTCTACGAGTCCGCCGTCCGCGAGGCTGTCAGCGCCTTCGGACGCGGAGAGTGCTTCGTCGAGCGCTACCTCGACAAGCCCCGCCACGTCGAGACCCAGTGCCTTGCCGACCAGCACGGCAACGTCGTCGTCGTGTCGACCCGGGACTGTTCGCTGCAGCGGCGGCACCAAAAGCTCGTCGAGGAAGCACCCGCACCGTTCCTGTCCGACGACCAACACCACACGTTGACCGTCTCCTCGAAGGCCATCCTCGCCGAGGCAGGCTACGTCGGCGCCGGAACGTGCGAGTTCCTGGTGGGCGAGGACGGCACGATCTCGTTCCTTGAGGTCAACACCCGGCTGCAGGTCGAGCACCCGGTCAGCGAGGAGGTGACGGGACTCGACCTCGTGCGCGAGATGTTCCGCATCGCCGCCGGCGAGGAGCTCGGGTACGACGACCCAGCGGTCGACGGCCACTCGATCGAGTTCCGGATCAACGCCGAGGATGCCGGCCGCAACTTCATGCCGGCGCCGGGCACGCTCACCCGCTGGCACGCGCCGTCCGGCCCCGGCGTCCGGGTCGACGGAGGCTACGACGAGGGCGAGACGGTGCCGGGGGCGTTCGACTCCCTGGTCGCCAAGCTCATCGTCACCGGGCGCGACCGCACCCAGGCCTTGGAGCGCTCCCGCCGCGCGCTCGACGAGTTCGTGGTCGACGGCATGCCGACGGTCATCCCCTTCCACCGGCGCGTAGTCGACGACGAGGCGTTCATCGGCGACGGTGAGACGTTCGGCGTCTACACCAGCTGGATCGAGACCGAGTTCGACAACACGATCGAGCC
>JACCVA010000279.1 GCA_013698435.1 Nocardioidaceae bacterium
GCGCTGTGCGCTGTGCAGGGTGAGCGGCTGGTCGTCGTGCTCGGCGGTGTCGAGGATCCCGACAAGGCCGCCAGCGGGATCACCGACCACTTCGGCGACGGAGCGGTGGTGACGGGGCCGGTCGTCGATGACTTGCTCGTCGCGAATCAGTCCGCGCGGGCAGCCGTGGCCGGCCTGCGCGCCGCGGTGGCCTGGCCGGACGCCCCACGCCCGGTGTCCAGCGATGACCTGCTTCCGGAGCGTGCCCTCTCCGGTGACGGCCATGCCCGTCGGGCGCTCGTCACGTCCGTCTACGAGCCACTGCGCGACTCCGGCTCGGGGTTGCTGGAGACGCTGACGGCGTACGTCGACACGAGCGGTTCCATCGAGGCCACGGCGAGGGCGCTATTCGTCCATCCCAACACTGTGCGCTATCGGCTGCGCCGGATTGCCGAGGTCACGGGGCTTACTCCGGCGGACGCACGGGACGCCTACACGCTCCGGCTCGCGCTTACCCTCGGGCGCCTGCTCGGCCAACCCACTGCGTTGTAGGTTTCATACAACGATCGGCCGTGCAGTTTCGTCGCCGCGTAACCGCAGCCTCTTCACCAATCCGGGCATGATGAGGAGGTGCTCGTCATCGTCGCGCCCGGCCAGGGCGCCCAGTCCCCCGGCTTTCTCGAGCCGTGGCTCGAGGACCCCGACTTCGCTGACCGGCTGAACTGGCTGTCCGCGGTCAGCGGGCTGGACCTGGCCCACTACGGCACGGTCGCCGACGCCGAGACGATCCGAGACACCGCGGTTGCGCAGCCACTCCTGGTCGCCTCCAGCCTGTTGGCAGCTCTCGCGCTGTTCCCGCATCCGGCGGACGCCTTCGGTCGCATCGGGGCGGTTGCCGGCCACAGCGTCGGCGAGATAGCCGCCGCCAGCGGCGCGGGGGTCGTCAGCGCCGAGCAGGCGATGGTGTTCGTTCGCGAGCGGGGCCGCGCCATGGCGGAGGCGTCGGCGAAGACACCGACCGGTATGACAGCGGTGCTGGGCGGCCAGCGAGACGACGTACTCGCCACGCTCGACCGTCACGGCCTCATCCCGGCCAACGACAACGGCGCCGGACAGATCGTGGCGGCGGGCACGATCGAGCAGCTGCAGGCACTCGCCGACGACGGTCCCGCGAAGGCGCGTCTGATCCCGCTGAGTGTTGCCGGCGCATTCCACACCGAGCACATGCAACCCGCCGTCACCGTGCTGACCAGGCTTGCCCGGGCGATGACCACACACGACACACGCACCCGACTGATCTCCAACCGCGACGGCCAGGTGATCCACGACGGCCGCGAGGTCTTGACGCGTCTCGTCACCCAGGTGCGCAACCCGGTGCGGTGGGACCTCTGCATGCAGTCGATGTCCGACCTTGGGGTCACGGGCATCTTGGAGATGCCTCCCGCCGGGACGCTGGTCGGGATCGCCAAGCGGCAGCTCAAGGGCGTCGAGGCATTCGCGCTCAAGACGCCGGACCAGCTCGACGACGCACGAGCCTTCGCCGACAAGCATGGTGACGCCTCTCCCATCGACTCAACGCCTACCTGGCGGATGCTGGTCTCACCGGGCAAAGGCACGTTCCGCCAGACCGTCGATATCCCGGTCGGCAGTGTGCTCGTCCCTGATCTCGTCATCGGTGCCGTCGAGAACCTGCGGGGGCGCTCCCAGGTGGTGGCACCATACGGCGGCACCATCGTGGAGTGGGTCGTCGAGGACGGCGACCTCGTCTCGCCCGGTCAACCCCTGGTGCGCCTGCACCCCGAGAGCGAGTGACATGACAGCCTCCATCGCGACCGCGCACGGCGCCGCGCACACCGCCATCCTCGGCATCGGCAGCTACCGGCCTAGTCGTGTCGTCAGCAACGACGAGATCTGCCGGCACATCGACTCCAGCGACGAGTGGATCCGCACCCGTTCCGGCATCATCGAGCGCCGCTTCGCCGAACCGCACGAGACCGTGCAGCTGATGAGCGTCGAGGCGTCGCGCACCGCAATCGAGCGGGCCGGCATCGCCGCCGCGCAGATCGACTGCGTCATCGTTGCCACCGTGTCGCACCTGATGCAGACACCGGCCGTTGCGCCGCTCATCTCCGAGGAGCTGGGCGCCACCCCGGCGGCTGCGTTCGACATCTCCGCCGCCTGTTCAGGCTTCTGCCACGGCGTCGGGATGGGCAGCGACATGGTGCGGTGCGGGACCGCGAAGTACGTGCTGGTGATCGGCGTTGAGCGGCTCTCCGACATCACTGACCCCACCGACCGCGGAACCGCGTTCATCTTCGCCGACGGCGCCGGTGCTGTCGTGGTCGGACCAGCCGACGTCGAAGGCATCGGCCCGATGGTGTGGGGGGCCGACGGCTCGAAGTTCGACCTGATCCGGCAGAACGAGACGTGGATCGACGTACTCAACATGGAGCACGCCGAGATGCCGACGCTACGGATGGACGGCAACCCGGTGTTTCGCTGGGCGTCGTACGAGATGGCGAAGATCGCCAACGAGGCACTCGACCGCGCCGGGCTCACGGTGGACGACCTCGACGTCTTCGTTCCCCACCAGGCCAACATGCGCATCATCGACGCCATGGCCCGGGCGCTGAAGCTGCCCGATGACGTCGTCATCGCCCGCGACATCTCCCACCAGGGCAACACGTCCGCCGCGTCCATCCCGCTCGCGGCGAACGCGCTGCTCGAGTCCGGAGAGGCCAAGAGCGGCGACACCGCACTCTTCATCGCGTTCGGCGCCGGCCTGTCGTACGCCGCCCAGGTGGTCACGTTGCCGTGACACGCCTCCAGATTTCCGCAGCTTCGCTGCGGACTCCCCGCCCCTCGGGGAACGCCTCACCAGCCCAATACCCAACCAAGCAACCCGAAGGAGCGACCAGCATGGCCAGCACTGAGGAGATCCGGTCCGGACTCGCCGACATCGTCAACGACGTGGCCGGCATCCCCGCGGAGGACGTCCAGCTCGACAAGTCCTTCACCGATGACCTGGACGTCGACTCGCTGTCGATGGTCGAGGTAGTGGTGGCCGCCGAGGAGCATTTCGGCGTCAAGATTCCCGACGACGACGTCAAGAACCTGAAGACCGTCGGCGACGCGGTCGCCTACATCGAGAACGCCCAGAACGCCTGACCCCGCCGCCGACTTGTCAGCCCGTCAGGTTGCCCCTGGCAATCCTCGCGGCTGACAGGTCGGCTGCCATGTGCTCGAACCCCACCTGAGGTGACCCGAGATGCCATCCGCACTGCCAGCAGCCACCCGTGTCGTCGTGACCGGTCTCGGCGCGACGTCTCCCGTCGGCGGTGACGCGACCACGACCTGGTCCGCGCTGCTCGCCGGTACGTCGGGCGCGCACCGGCTCGACGACGAGTGGGCCACGGACCTGCCGGCCCGCATCGCCGCGCGCGTCGCTGTCGAGCCTGCCGAGGTGCTCGACCGCGTCAAGGCGCGACGCCTCGACCGCTCCGGGCAGTTCGCCTTGGTAGCGGCTCTGGAGGCGTGGAGCGACAGCGGCCTCGCCGACGGTGGCGCCGACCCCGAACGACTCGGGGTCGCTATCGCCTCCGGCATCGGCGGGGTCACCACGCTGCTCAACAACTACGACAAGCTGCTCCAGAAGGGTCCGCGGCTGGTCTCGCCGCTGGCGATCCCGATGCTGATGCCCAACAGTCCCGCCGCCAACGTGGGGCTTGCGGTGGGCGCCAAAGCCGGCGTCCACACTCCAGTGTCAGCGTGCGCGTCGGGCAACGAGGCGATCGCGCACGGGATCGACATGATCCGGCTCGGCCGCGCAGACGTCGTGGTGGTCGGTGGGACCGAAGCCGCGATCCACCCGCTGCCGATGGCCGCGTTCGCCAACATGCAGGCGTTGTCGCGGCGCAACGACGACCCCGAGAAGGCGTCGCGGCCCTGGGACGTCGAGCGCGACGGGTTCCTGCTCGGCGAGGGCGCCGCCGTACTCATCATCGAGAGTGCCGAGCACGCCGAGGCGCGCGGCGCCACGGTGTACGCCGAGGTCGCCGGCGCCGGCATCACGGCCGACTCCCACGACATCGCCCAGCCCGACCCCGCCGGCCTGGGTGCGACCCGCGCGATGAAACGTGCCCTCGAGGAGTCCAACCTGGCGCCTCGCGACATCTTCCACATCAACGCGCACGCGACGTCCACGCCCCAGGGAGACGTCGCCGAGTGCCTGGCGATCACCAACGCTCTCGGCGGCGAGACCGACCATGTGGTCGTGACGTCGACGAAGTCGATGACTGGTCACCTGCTCGGTGCAGCCGGTGCGCTGGAGTCGCTGGCGACCGTGCTGGCGCTCAAGCACCGCATCGTCCCACCGACGATCAACCTCGACGCCATCGACCCGGCGGTCAAGCTCGACATCGCCCGGGAGCAACGGAGCCTGCCCGACGGCGACATCGCTGCCCTCAACAACTCCTTCGGCTTCGGCGGCCACAACGTCGCCATCGCCTTCCGTTCTGCCTAGGCACGGAGCAGCCATGACCACGACCGACAACGCACCCGCAGCCGCACCGGCCAAGCCGGCGAAGCTCCCCCGCGAGGAGGACCCGCGCAACCCCAACAAGCGGCTGGCGGCCTTCTTCGACGACGGCACGCTGGAGCTCATCAGCGCCGACGACGACAGCGGCATGCTGGCCGCGGTGGGTGCTGTCGAGGGCGTTCCTACGGTGGCGTTCTGCTCCGACGCGACCGTAATGGGCGGCGCGATGGGCAACGAAGGCTGCAAGGTCGTCGTCAAGGCCTACCAGCGAGCGATGGCAGACCAGTCCCCGATCGTCGGGCTCTGGCACTCCGGGGGTGCACGGCTGGCGGAGGGCGTGTTGTCGTTGCACGCGGTCGGGCTGATCTTCCAGGCGATGACACAGGCCTCAGGCAAGGTCCCGCAGGTCTCGGTCGTGCTGGGGCCGGCAGCCGGTGGCGCGGCGTACGGTCCTGCACTGACCGACATCGTGATCCTCGGCCCGGAGGGTCGCATCTTCGTCACCGGACCTGACGTCGTCCGCTCGGTGACGGGTGAGGACGTCGACATGCTTCGCCTGGGCGGTCCGGAGCCTCACGGGCGCCGGTCGGGTGTCGTACACGTCCTTGCCGACTCCGAGGCCCACGCGATCGGCGAGGCACGCAGGCTCGTGTCGCTGCTCGGCGACCAGCGCACTTTCGAGGTCGACGCGGTGACCGACGTCGACTTGTCCAAGCAGATGCCGGAGTCGAAGAAGCGTGCGTACGACGTGCACCCGTTCGTGGCAGAGCTGCTCGACGCGGGCTCGCTGGTGGAGCTGCACCACAAGTGGGCGCCCAACATCGTTACGGCGCTCGGGCGCTTCGGTGGCCGCTCCGTCGGGGTCATCGCCAACAACCCGCTGCGTCTCGGCGGTTGCCTCGACTCACCGTCTGCCGAGAAGGCGGCGCGGTTCGTGCGCATGTGTGACGCCTACGGTGTCCCGCTGATCGTTGCCGTCGACGTCCCGGGCTACCTGCCGGGCGTCGGCCAGGAGTGGGACGGCGTCGTACGCCGGGGTGCCAAGCTCCTGCACGCCTTCGCCGAGGCGCAGGTGCCCCGGGTGACGCTGGTGACGCGCAAGGCGTACGGCGGCGCGTACATCGCCATGAACTCCCGCTCGCTCGGCGCTACCCGGGTGTTCGCCTGGCCGGGCGCCGAGATCGCCGTGATGGGGGCGATCGCCGCCGTCCGGATCCTGCACCGACGCAAGATCGCCGCGGTCGCCTCCGACCTGCGGCCGACGGTCGAGGCGGAGCTCGCCGCGGAGCACGAGCTGCTGGCCGGCGGCATCGACAAGGCCGTGGAGATCGGCGTCGTCGATGAGGTGGTCGAGCCGTCGGTCACCCGCTCGGCGCTGGCGCGCGCGCTGGTCGCCGCCGACACCGGCTCCCGCGGCCAGCACGGCAACATCCCCCTGTAGTCGACCGTTGCCGCGGGCCCGCCGCGGCAACCGTCAGACCACGTGGTGGAGCCAGCGGACCGGTGCACCGTCGCCGGCGTGTCGGAAGGGCTCGAGGGCCTCATCCCACGCCCGGCCGAGCAGCTTGTCGATCTCGGCGAGAAGCGGCAGGTCACCGATGGCGGCCTTGACCACCGCGGCCTTGAGCCGGTCCTCGGGAATCATCACGTCGCCGTACAGGCCGGTCACCGCGTGGTAGATGCCGAGCTCGGGCGTGCAGCAGTAACGTGCGCCCTCGCTCATTGCGGTCGCGTCTTCGGTCACCTCGTACAACAGGTGGTCCCAGCCTCGCAGCGCCGAAGCGATCTTCGCGCCGGTGCCGATGGGGCCCGCCCAGGAGAGCTCCGCGCGATAGGTGCCGGCCCTGGCCGGCTGAGGGGTCCACGAGAGGTCGACGGCCGCGCCCAAGACGCCGGCCACCGCCCACTCCACATGGGGGCACAGCGCCGACGGTGAGGCATGCACGAACAGAACTCCACGGGTAGCCGTGCTGGCGTCCGTGCCTGCGTTTCGGTCCACCGTTCCTCCTGTTGGGCTCGAGGTGCGCCTTCCCCAGCGGTCTCGCGTCAACAGGTACGTCGGGTGAACTGCGGCCTATTGTGCCTCATCTGTCACATCAGCACCAGGATCTTGCGGATTGTCACGCCTGGGCGCGGGCACGACTCCCGCTGCGAGGGGGCTACGGCCAGCGGGAGGCCACGAACAGCCCCGCCCCGGTCGACAGCAGCGAGAGCAGCACCAGATAGCCGACGTACTCCGAGGTCGCGTCAGCCTTGCGCTTCTCGAACGTCAGCTGGCCGTCCACGTCCTGGTAGGCGTCGGCGAGGTCGTTCGGGGTCTCAGCGACGTAGGCCTTACCCCCGCTGATCTGGGCGACCTCCTCCAACTGCTGGATCTCGACCGGCACCGGGATCGTGTGCCCGCCGCTCTGAATGGTGGCGCCCAAGGTGCCGAGGGCGACCGTGTAGATGGGGATCTTCTGCGCCTTGGCTGCTTCAGCGGCGGCGGCCTGCGACCGGCCGATGGTGCGTGCGCCGTCGCTGATCAAGACCATGAACGCCGGAGGCTTGTCGCTGACCGGCGCAGAGTTCGCGCCGAGCTCCTGCTGGATCACCTGCAACCCGCTGTAGATTCCCTCGCCGGTCGCGGTGTACTCCGACAAGCCGAGCCCCTGGACGGCGTCGACGGCCGCCTGATGGTCCTTGGTCGGCGGGACCTCGACCGTCGCCACCTTGGCGAAGCTGACGATGCCCACCTTGAAGTTGGGGGGCAGGTTGTCGATGAACTCCTTGGCGGTGTCCTTGGCCGCACTGATCCGGTCGGGGTCGACGTCGGTCGCCGACATCGACAACGACACGTCGATCGTCAGCACGACCGTGATCTCGCTGTCGAGGCTGAGCGGGACCTCGATCTCCTTGCTGGGCTTGGCAAACAGCACGATCGCGAACGCCAGCGTCAGCATCGCCAACGCGACGGCGGCGTGCTGGCGCCAGCTCACCCGCCGGGGTACGACGGTGTCGAGCAGCGCCAGGTTGGTGAACCGGACGGCATAGGAGCCCTTGCGGTACTGCAGCACCACGTAGACGCCGACCAACACCGGGATCAGCAGCAGGAACCACAACCGCTCCGGGGCAAGGAAGTCCGTCACCGGGCGACCCCGGCGGGCGGGCGGTGCAGCCTCCCGGCGATGCGCCGGTGCTTGAGGGCGAACCGAGCGGTGTCGGTCACCCAGTCGCGGTCGGTGCGCAGGACGAGGTGGCCGACACCGGCCCGGCGCAGGGCACGGGCGGTGCGCTCACGCTGCATGCGGGCGGCGACGGCGTACCGCTGGCGGACCTTGCGGTCCCCGGTATGCAGCTCGCGGACCTCTCCGGTCTCGGGGTCCTGCAGCAAGATCGTGCCGACGTTGGGGATGTCGAGCTCTCGCGGGTCGATGATCTCGACGGCGATGACCTGGTGGCGTGCGGCCATCTCGCGCATGGCCTTCTCCCACGGCAGTGGCGCGTCCGGGTCGGCGGGGGTGTCGGACAGGTCGAGGAAGTCCGACACGATGACCCGGAGTCCGCGCTTGCGCTGGCCCCGTGAGACGGACCTGATCGCGTCGGCGAGGCTCGTCGTCTCGGTGCCGCCGCCGGAGCGGTCGTCGATCGGCTCGCGGAGCAACGACCGGAGCAAGGCGAAGAGCGCCAGCCGTCCCGATCGTGTCGGCCAGCGGCGAAGCCTGCCTTGGCGCAGCACATACCCGCCGAAGCGGTCGCCGACGCGGAAGGTCAGCAGTCCCATGGTGGCCACCGCCGCCACCGCGAGGTCACGCTTCTCCATCGACGCCGTGCCGAAGTGCATCGACGGCGACAGGTCGACGAGCACCCACGTCTCGAGCTCGCGGTCGGCGACGACGTCGCGCACGTGCGGCACGGTGGTGCGAGCCGAGACGGCCCAGTCCATCCGGCGTACGTCGTCCTCGCCGGGGATGTAGAACCGCGCCTCTGCCAGATCTGTCCCCGGCCCGGGCAGCAGGCCCAGGTGCTCGCCGTGGAGGAACCCCTCCAGCCGGCGGACGATCTGCAGCTCGAGGCGCCGAAGTGCCTGCTCGGGCGCCAGCTGAGACAGCGGCACCCGGTCGGGGCGAGCTCGCCGCACCACGGTCAGCGGAACTCTGGCTGCGAGGAGTTGTTCCACACCGGCTGCGGCTGTGGGATCGCGCTGACGACACGGTCGACGACGCTGCGGGCGTCGAGGTCGTCGGCGACCGCGTCGAAGCTGAGAACCAGCCGGTGGGCCATCACGTCGCGGGCGACCAGGGCGATGTCTTGCGGCAGCACGTAGCCGCGGCCGTGGATCAAGGCCACTGCGCGCGCAGCGGCGGCGAGGCCGAGCGTCGCGCGCGGGCTCGACCCGATCTCGATGACCCCGACCAGGTCCGGCAGGTGGAACTCTGCAGGCGACCGGGTGGCCAGCACGAGGCGGACGATGTACTCCGCCACCAGGTTGTGGATGAAGACGTGGTCGGAGGCCTTCTGCAGGGCGAGGATGTCGTCGGGGCCGAGGATCTTGGTCGCCTGCGGGGGGTCGACGCTCATCCGGCGCAGTATCTCGAACTCCTCGTGCCCCTTCGGGTGGGTGACGTCGACCTTGAGCAGGAAACGGTCGCGCTGTGCCTCGGGCAGCGGGTAAACGCCCTCGGACTCGATCGGATTCTGGGTGGCGATGACGATGAAAGGGTCGGGCATCAAGAACGTGTGACCGCCGATCGACACCTGGTGCTCGGCCATCAGCTCGAGCATCGCCGACTGCACCTTGGCCGGCGCGCGGTTGACCTCGTCCGCCAGCACGAAGTTGACGAAGACGGGCCCGAGCTCGACGTCGAACGTCTCCTTGCTCGGGCGGTAGATGCGGGTGCCGACGATGTCGGACGGGACCAGGTCGGGGGTGAACTGCACCCGCGCGAAGCTGCCTCCGACGACCGTGGAAAAGGTGCGTACGGCGAGCGTCTTGGCGACGCCCGGGACTCCCTCGAGCAAGACGTGGCCACGGGCGATCAACGCCACCATCAGCTGCTCGACCATGTGCTCCTGGCCGACGATGACCTGCTTGACCTCGCTCATCGCGCGTTGCGTCCGTTGCGCGAGCCGAGCAAGTTCCGCCGCCTCGGCCGTCGTTGCGGGCGCAGTCGTCATCGGTTCGTTCCCTTCCCGGCCGGGCATGGCCGTACCCTCGTCAGTGTTACAGACAGTGCAAGACGACCACCGGTGTGTGGACACCGTCGAGATCGAGAGCGAGGGTCGGCGATGCACAGTCAACAGGTCGTCCGTGTCAGCGCTCTCACCCGCCGCGACCCGCCGGCCCTGGGTGCCGTCACGATCCGCAGTCGCCTCGAGTCCAACGACGCCGGCGTCGTGTACGCCGGCGAGTACGGCGACCAACCGGTGGTGGTCGTACTGCTCGGCGAAGGCGCCGAGGCGGACTCCTACGGTCGCAAGCGGTTCCACGACGCCCTCAACAAGCTGATCGAACGCGACCCCGACCAGGTGGTGCAGTTCGACGACGACGTCGACATTGCGCCGTGGGTGGCCCTGCGCGCCGACAACTGGGACCAGGGCCTGGCGGCCGGGACTGCGCTGCTCGCTCCAGTGACACTCAGCCATGTCGAGCAGCTGGGCACGGCGACCGGACCCGACTTCCGACCGCACTGGTTCCGGCGCAACGGAACCGGTCGGTGGCGGCTGTGGCCGCTGCCCTGGCCGCGCAGCCTCACCCAGAGCGGCTGGTGGACGTTCGTCGCAGCCTTCGCGCTGATCGTGGCCATCGCCGCGCTCGCGCTGTGGATCGCGATCAAGATCTTCGAGAACTCCCCTGCCCCGCAGCAGGGACCCGGACCCGCGCCAGGGCCGAACCCACCGCCGCAGCCGTCGACCAGCGGCCCGACGACCACCACACCCGGACCGCGTCCGGGCCCGACCGGGCCGCCGGCGACGGGCCAGCCGATCCCACCCATCGTCTAGACGTATGGTAATCACCATACGTTCATGTATTGCAAATACCATACACCGATCCTAGACTGACGTCATGCGTGCCTTTCCTTTCGAGACGCCGATCGCCGCCGACGCCCTGATCGACCGGCGCGCCGAGCTTCACCAGCTCCACCTCGCCGCCACGGACGGTGCCCACGTGCGGGTGGCAGGGCCCCGCCGCTACGGCAAGACGTCACTTCTGCTCGCCCACGCTGACGGGCTGCGCCAGACCGGGTGGCGCACCGTGCACGTCGACTTCTACGGCGTCACCTCGCTGGTCGAGGTGTGCGGTCGGCTGGTGACGGCGTACGGGCGGCTGAAGGAGCCGAGCGTGCGACACCAGCTCGCCGCGCTCGGCTCACGGTTGGGATTGTCGCTCGGGACCACGGGCATGAGCCTGACGCTGGGACCGCGAGAGCCGCAGCAGCCGTCGCACGAGACGGCGTTGGCGGCCGCGGCGGAGCTGCTCGACCTGCCGGTCCGGCTGTACGAGAAGGACCGGGTGAAGACGCTCGTGGTGTTCGACGAGTTCCAGGACCTGCTCAGTGCCGGCGCCACCCTCGACGGGTTGCTGCGCTCGCATGTGCAGTACCACGGCGATGCCGCCACCTACGTGTACGCCGGATCGCAGCCGTCGATGATGCGCCGTCTCTTCACCGATCGCGAGCGGCCGCTGTACGGGCAGGCCGAGCCACTCGAGCTGGGGCCGCTGCCGATCGACGAGGTGCTGCCCGAGCTGTCCGACCGGTTCGCCGCGCTGGACCAGGACCCCGGCGAGGCCTTGGCGCCGCTGGTCATCGCTGCCGCGGGTCACCCGCAGCGCACGATGCTGCTGGCTCATCTACTGCACCGGGAGCTGGTGCTGCGCGAGTCCGGGAGCTCGTCGCTGCCGACTGAGGGGCAGGCCGCCCTCGGCCCCGATCACGAGCCCGAGGTCGCGACCGTGGGTGGCCCTCCGTTGGAGGGGCTGGAGCTTGCCGAGGCAGTCGTCGACCTCGCCCTGGCGCAGACGGCGGAGGCGCATCGGGCGAACTGGGACCAGTTGAGCGCGGGCAAGAAGGCGGTGCTCGCCGCCCTCGCCGACGGCGTACGCCCGACCGGCGCCCGTGTCACCGAGAGGTCGGGGCTCACCCGGGCGACGTTGCAGTCGGCGCTGCGCGACCTCGCTCGTGAGGGCCAGCACGTGAGCCGGGTCGTGACCGGACCGCCGAGCTCGGGCAACTGGCGGTTCGTCGACCCGCTGTTCAGCCGCTGGGTGTTGCAGCGCGGCCAGCACCGGTGAGCAAGAGCAGCAAGATCCGACTCCACGCTGCCAGGGCGACCTCACAGTCGGATCGTTCTGCGGAGGCGTCAGTCAGTATGCGACTGCGATACGTGCGTGGCGGGCTCGGGGCTGCTCGATCTCGTCGACGATCGCCACGGCGTAGTCCTCCGCGCTGATCATCTCGCCGAAGACCGCGTTGACCCCGACCCGGTAGTTGCCGGTGCGCTCCCCCGGCGCGATGAACGGCGCGGGTGACACGTACACCCAGTCGAGCAAGGCGCCTTTGGCACGCAGCAGGTCGAGCGCCCGGATCTGGGTCTGCGCCTCTGCCTTGGCTGCCTCGGGAAACCCTGGCGCGTCGACCAGCCGGAGCCCCGGCGCAACCTCGAGGCTGCCTGCGCCGCCGACCACGACCAGCCGTCGGGTGCCCACGTTCTCGGCGAGCACCCCGATCGCGTGCAAGAACACCTGGTGGCGTACGCCGGTGCGGCTGGGCGCAATCGCCGAGATCACCACGTCATGCTCGGCCGCGACCCGCGCCACATCGTCCGCATCTGCAGCGTCACCCCTGCGGGAGCGGATGCCGCCGGTCCCCAGCTCACCTGGAGTTCTCGAGATAGCTGTCACGACGTGGTCGCGCGAATCCGCCTCCCGCGCGATGCGGGTCCCGATCATGCCCGTGCCGCCGTACAACGCGATCCGCATGCTGCCTCCGTGAGGGTGACCGATGAGGTCCGGCCATCCTAGAGAGCGCACCGCCGCCGTCAGGTCATACGCCCGAAGGAGGCGCCCGCCGTGACATGATCTTCGACGCAGCAACGCAGGGGGCGGTAGCTCAGCTGGTCAGAGCAAGGGACTCATAATCCCTGGGTCGCGGGTTCGAGCCCCGCCCG
>JACCVA010000289.1 GCA_013698435.1 Nocardioidaceae bacterium
GGCGTCAAGCGGTTCGGCGGTCAGCTGGTCAATGCCGGCGAGATCATCATCCGCCAACGCGGCACGCACTTCCACCCGGGCACAGGCGTCGGTCGCGGCGGTGACGACACGTTGTTCGCGCTCGTCGGGGGAAACGTCGAGTTCGGCACGCGCCGGGGTCGCCGCGTCGTCAATATCGTCCCGTCCGTGGAGTGACGTAGGTTCGCTGAGCCGCTGACAGACCCCGTCGACGTACGTCGAAAGGGTCCGCAGGCCGAGGCATCCACGCGAACGTCGAGGGGTGTACCGCCACCAGCGGGACGCCCCTCGTCGGCTTTCCAACCTCCCGTGCCCTCTGCTCCCGCGAAATGCGGGAGACTGCAATGCCGGGACCGGCGTGTCGCGTGCAGTTTCCCGCAACTCGCTGCAGGGCGGCGAGGGTGATGCTGGCGACAGGCGGTCAATGCCGGAGCCGGCACGACAGTACGACGCACCGGACACGAGCAAGGAAGGACCGGGTCATGGCAGTTCCCACGTTTATCGACCGGGTGATCCTGCACGCCGTGGGCGGACGCGGTGGGCACGGCGTCGCGGCGGTCCACCGGGAGAAGTTCAAGCCTCTCGGCGGTCCGGACGGTGGCAACGGTGGGCATGGTGGTGACGTCATTTTGCGGGTCGACCCCGACGTGACCACTTTGGTCGACTACCACCAGGAGTCGAGCCGCCGGGCCGGCAACGGTACGCAGGGCCAAGGCGACCACCGCGCCGGCGCCAACGGTCAGTCGCTGCTCCTTCCTGTGCCGGACGGCACGATCGTCTCGACCCTGGACGGTGAGGTCCTTGCCGACCTCGTCGGCGCCGGGTCCGAGCTTGTGGTGGCCGCCGGTGGCCGTGGTGGTCTGGGCAATGCCGCCCTGGCCAGCAAGAGCCGCAAGGCGCCCGGCTTTGCCCTGCTGGGCGAGCTGGGTGGCGAGCGCACCATCGTGCTCGAGCTCAAGATCGTCGCGGACATCGGGCTCGTCGGCTATCCCAGCGCGGGCAAGTCGAGCCTGGTCGCCGCCGTCTCCCGGGCGCGCCCCAAGATCGCCGACTACCCGTTCACCACGCTGCGACCGAACCTCGGAGTCGTCACCGCGGGGGAAACCACCTACACGGTGGCCGATGTGCCGGGTCTGATCGAGGGCGCCAGCGAGGGTAAAGGCCTCGGCCACGACTTCTTGCGCCACATCGAGCGGTGCGCCGCGCTGCTGCACGTCGTCGACTGCGCGACCCCCGAGGCCGGCCGGGACCCCCTCAGCGACCTCGACGCGATGGAGCGTGAGCTGAAGGCGTACGGCGGTCTGGAGGATCGCCCGCGACTGGTGGCGCTCAACAAGATCGATGTGCCCGAGGCGCGCGACCTCGCCGAGATGGTGCGTCCTGAGATCGAGGCCCGCGGCTACCACGTCCTCCCGATCTCGGCGGCCAGCCGAGAAGGCTTGCGCGAGCTGACGTTCGCGATGGGCAGCCTGGTGGCCGCGTCGCGGAACGCGCCGGTCGACGCGACGCCCACCCGGATCGTGCTGCGGCCGGCCGGCCAAGGTGACGAGGAGTTCACCATCCGGCAGATCGAGGGCCGCTGGCACGTGCGGGGCGAGAAACCACAGCGCTGGATCAAGCAGACAGACTTCAGCAACGACGAGGCTGTCGGCTATCTCGCCGACCGGCTGAACAGGCTCGGCGTCGAGGAGCGGCTGGTCAAGCTCGGTGCACAGGTCGGCGACGACGTGGTGATCGGTGACGATGACAACGCCGTCGTTTTCGAGTTCGACCCCGACGTGCAGGCCGGTGCGGAGACGCTGTTCGGTCGACGGGGTCAGGATCCCCGCCTCGAGGGACGATGACGTCGGCGTACGCCGACCTCCGGCAGGCAAAGCGGGTCGTCGTCAAGGTGGGCTCGTCATCGCTGACCACGACCGGCGAAGGGATCGACGACGCACGGCTGCACGCGCTCGTCGACGCGCTGGCCGCCGCCCGTGTGCGCGGTGTCGAGGTCGTGCTGGTCTCGTCGGGGGCGATCGCGGCCGGCCTGGCGCCGCTCGGCTTCGCGGCCCGGCCCCGAGACCTGGCGCGCCAGCAGGCGGCGGCGAGCGTGGGGCAGGGTCTGCTGGTGCACCGCTATACAGACGCGTTCGCCCGCCACGACATCCGGGTAGGGCAGGTGCTGCTGACTGCCGACGACGTCACCCGA
Source organism: Nocardioidaceae bacterium (assembly GCA_013698435.1). GTDB lineage: Bacteria > Actinomycetota > Actinomycetes > Propionibacteriales > Nocardioidaceae > JACDHG01. The sequence goes on from JACCVA010000289.1 coordinate 2,210, forward strand.
CGCGGCCACTATCGCAACGCCTACCGGACCTTCGCCAAGCTGCTCGAGCTGGGGGCGTTGCCGATCGTCAACGAGAACGACACCGTCGCCACCTCCGAGATCAGGTTCGGTGACAACGACCGGCTCGCCGCTCTCGTCGCCCACCTGGTGCACGCCGATGCGCTCGTGCTGCTCTCAGACGTCGACGGCATCTACGACCGCCCGCCGTCACGGCCCGGAGCAGTGCGGATCCGGCTCGTCTCGGGCGACGCCGACGTGGCGGACATCCAGACCAGCGCAGGTGGGCCACTCGGCACGGGGGGCGTGGTGACGAAGATCGAGGCTGCCCGGATCGCTTCCCGGGCTGGCATCACCGCAGTCGTTGCTCGTGCCGACCAGGTCGGTGAGGTGCTCGACGGAGCTGACGTGGGTACCCGCTTCGCTCCTACTGGCAAGCGTCGCGCCTCCCGGCTGCTGTGGCTGGCGCACGCGACCGAGCCGAAGGGGCGGCTGGTGCTCGACGACGGCGCGGTCACCGCGATCCAGACCAGGGGGACGTCGCTGCTACCCGCCGGTGTTGTCGGCGTACAAGGCTCGTTCGCCTCCGGAGACCCGGTCGACCTGGTCGATGCGGAGGGGGCGGTGGTGGCGCGCGGGCTCGTCAACTACGACGCGGACGAGGTGCCGAGACTGCTCGGCCGGACCACCCATGAGCTGGTCGCAGAGCTTGGCGACGGGTATGAGCGCGAGCTTGTGCACCGGGACCACCTGGTGTTGCTGTGAGTAGTCGCGCCGTGGGCAACGTCCGCGGGGCAGTTTGCTGATTTCCCGTTGCAGTCACCGGAGTTTCCACCACACTGAGAGCAAGATGCCCGAGCCGTGGGTCCGATCGAAGACAGGAGTGTCCGTGGAGCAGCCGGTGCACCTGTGGCACGTCACTGTCACTGTGGCTGGCGAGCCCAAGTCCGCGTCGGCCCTGCATGGGGCGCTGCGTGCACTGCAGGTCGAGCGCCCGTTCATCCACTCGGTCCGCTACGACGAAGGGCGCGCCGAGCTCCAGTACTGGGAGGAAGCCGAGGAGATGGTCGATGCCGCCTCGCTCGCGCTGCGGCTGTGGAACGAGCACCGCGAGTCCGCTGGGTTGCCCGCGTGGAAGGTAGTCGGGCTCGAGGTGGTCGAGCAAGAAACCTGGCAAGGCCGGCATGTCGTCCGTCCGCTGTCCCAGGCGAACGCGATCCCACGCCGCTTCTAACCGTCATCGGCTCCCACCTCGACGGCCCCTCGGGCGTCACGGCGCTTGGATGGTGAGCGCGGGCACGCGACGGCGACGCCTCGCCGTACCCTGGTCCTATGACTGAAGCAGTCGTACGCGGCGCCGCGGAGCGGGCGCGCGAGGCCGCCCTTGTGCTGGCCACGGCACCTCGCGGGGCGAAGGACGACGCCCTGGCTGCGATGGCCGACCATCTTGAGCAGCGCTCCGACGCCATCCTCGAGGCGAACGCGCGCGACCTGGACGAGCAGTCGACGCAGGGGACGCCAGGCGCGATGATCGACCGGCTGCGCCTCGACCATGAGCGGGTCGCAGCGATGGCCGAGGGGCTGCGCGACCTTGGCAGGCTGCCGGATCCCGTCGGTGAGGTCGTCCGCGGCTCGCTGCTGGCCAACGGGCTGGAGATGCGCCAGCTGCGCGTGCCGCTGGGCGTCGTGGGGATCATCTACGAGGGCCGGCCCAACGTCACCGCCGATGCGGCCGGCATCTGCTTGAAAAGCGGCAACGCCGTCCTGCTGCGCGGCTCGTCGTCAGCGGCTCAGTCGAATGCTGCGATCGTCGACACGCTCCGCGATGCCGTCGAGAGTGCCGACCTACCGGCGGACGCAATCCAGCTCGTCACCGGTGGCCGGGATGCCGTCGGGCACCTGATGCGCGCGCGCGGCCTCGTCGACGTACTCATCCCTCGCGGTGGCGCCGACCTCATCCGGCGTGTCGTCACGGAGTCGACGGTGCCCGTGATCGAGACGGGCGTCGGCAACTGTCACGTCTACGTCGACGCCGCCGCCGACCTCGACATGGCCGAGCGCATCGTCGTCAACGCCAAAGTCCACCGCCCCGGCGTCTGCAACGCCGCCGAGTCGCTGCTGGTCCACGCCGACGTGGCCGACGAGTTCCTGCCGCGCGTGCTGAAGGCATTGGCGGCCGAAGGCGTCACCGTGCACGGCGACGACGCCGTACGCCGAGCCTCTGCACACGTGGTCCCGGCCACCGAAGACGACCACGCTGCGGAGTACCTCTCGCTCGACCTGTCGGCGGCTGTCGTTGGTTCGCTGGAAGAAGCCGTCGCCCACATCCGCCGCTTCGGCAGCGGTCACACCGAGGCGATCGTGACGCGGTCCCAGGAGGCAGCCCGGCGATTCACCGCCCAGGTAGATGCGGCCGCTGTCGTGGTCAACGCGTCGACGCGCTTCACCGACGGGGGCGAGTTCGGGTTCGGCGCCGAGATCGGTATCTCCACGCAGAAGCTCCACGCACGTGGACCGATGGGCCTGCAGGAGATGACGTCGACCAAGTACGTCATCACCGGTGACGGTCAAGTGCGCAGCTGAGCGTTGAGCCACTGGAGTGCGGCGGTGGGAGGGACCGATATCCTCTGCACATGGCTTTGGACTTCCTTGCCGCAGGAGAGCTGCGCGACCTGCCCGTCGACCCGATCTACGTGGGCGTCGGCACCTTCCTGCTGTTGATGATGCTGATGGTCGGCTTGCTCATCTTCGGCAAGGGGCGTTCGCACTCGTGACGTCGGCACCGACCAGATGAGCCGTACGCCGCTGGGGGAGCGTTGAGGGAGCCGGGCAGCCGGCGCCGCGTCGGCGTGATGGGTGGCACGTTCGACCCGATCCACCACGGACACCTGGTCGCCGCGTCCGAGGTCCAGGCCGAGTTCGACCTCGAGGAGGTCATCTTCGTCCCGACGGGTCAGCCGTGGCAGAAGTCGGACCGGATCGTGTCAGCTCCTGAGGACCGGTACCTGATGACCGTGGTCGCGACGGCGTCCAACCCCCGGTTCTCCGTCTCGCGTGTCGACATCGACCGGGGCGGCCCGACGTACACCATCGACACGTTGCGTGACCTGCACGCACTGCGCCCCGACGCCGAGCTGTTCTTCATCACCGGTGCCGACGCGCTGGCGCAGATTCTCACCTGGCACGACGCCGCGCAGGTCTTCAAGCTGGCCCACTTCGTCGGCTGCACCCGACCGGGCACCACCATCGACGCGACGACGCTGGCTGGGTTGCCGGTGGACGGGGTGACGATTCTTGAGATACCGGCCCTAGCAATCTCGTCCACCGAGTGCCGCGAGCGCGCGCAACGCGGTGAGCCGGTGTGGTATCTCGTGCCCGACGGCGTTGTGCAGTACATCGCCAAACGAGGTCTTTACCAGCCCGGAAAGCCCGTCAACGACA
>JACCVA010000304.1 GCA_013698435.1 Nocardioidaceae bacterium
GCGAACCGCGCTTCCACCAGCAACCGAACCCCTGGAGACCGCTCATGCGCAGACTCACCGCAGGACTGTTCTACTCCGTCGACGGAGTGGTCGAATCACCTCACCTCTGGCAGTACGACAGCTTCGATGACGATCTGGGCGAAGAGCTGACGGGCATGATGCAGCGCACCGACACCGTGCGTTCGCTGGACTGCTCGATGAGCTCACCCTGATCGTCCACCCGGTCGTCGCGGGCTCCGGACAGCATCTCTTCGAGGCCGACGGCCCGACGACTCGGCTCACCCTGAACGACGCTCGCCGCACCTCGAGGGGCAACGCGCTGCTGAGCTACGGCCTACGAACCGAGTAGCGCAACCCGCAACGCCTCGCTCGTGACGCCCAGCATCACCCGGGCAGGCTAGCCGACGGAGCGTGCGGCCTCCTGTGCGCGCCTCACGCAGTCGGTCACCCGCGCCGTGAGGTTCGACTCGGCGCCGCCCGCCGCGACGTTCACCGCAACCAGGTGCACGGCCGCACGTGTGGCAGCGTCGGCGAGCAGCACAGCAGTAGCGGCGTCCCCGCGTACGTCGGGCTTGCCGTCCGCGGCCAGCCGCGCCGCCAGCTCGGCGGTCTCGGCTCCCGCGTCCGCGATGCTCAAGGGCACCTCAGCGGCCCCCGTCAGCGCCGCGGTCAGCATCGCCCGATCGGTCTCACCGTCGGCGTCCCGGAGCGCTGCGTACGCCGAGATGACCTCGCCGTACGCGGCCGCGTCATCGTCGACGAGCCCGGACGCGCGGGCCTTGAGCCGCTCGGCGTCATCGCTCATCTGCTCACTGTCGTCGAGCAGGTCGGCCGAGTAGCGCGCCGCCATGGCCACCAGGCTCGCCGCGAGGGACACGGTGACGGCAGCCACCGCCCCGCCGCCGGGCGCCGGCTGTCGCGCCGCCACCTGGTCGAGGAACTCACCCAGACCATGGTCGAGGTAGGACCGCACCACGCGGCCGCCTGGATCGTCGGCGCCGCTCAGAACAGCCCCACGGTCTCGTCGTCGTCGCCGAGGTCGACGTGGGCTGCGGCCGGGTCGGACCCGAGCCCGGGCATGGTCCGCATGTCCCCGCAGATCGGGTAGATGAAGCCGGCCCCGACCGAGGCCCGGACCTCGCGCACCGGCAAGGTCCAGCCGGTGGGCGCGCCCTTCAGCGTCGGGTCGGACGACAGCGACAGGTGTGTCTTGGCCATGCAGATGGGCAGCCTGCCGAAGCCTGCGCTCTCGTACCTGTCGATCTGCTTGGCCGCGCCGGGCGAGTACTCGACCTCGCGGGCGCCGTAGACCTGGGTGGCGATCGCCTCGATCTTGTCCCGCAGCGGCGCCTCGTCGGCGTACAGCAGGCGGAACTCGCTGGGCTCGTCGGCGGCCTCGGCCACGGCCTCGGCCAGCTCGGCCGCGCCCCGGCCACCCTCGCTGAAGTGGTGCGACACCGCGAACCGCGCACCGGCCTGCTCGGCGATCTCGCGGATGGCCGTGTGCTCGCTCGGGTGGTCGCCGGGGAACGTGTTGACCGCGACGACGGGTGAGACGCCGTGCAGCCGAACGTTCTCGATCTGCTTCACGAGGTTGGCCGCACCCGCCTGGACGTCGTCGGGGTTCTCGGCGAGGAGCTCCTCCGGCAGTGGTCGTCCCGCGACGATGCGGTACTTGCCGGAGTGCGCCTTGAGCGCGCGCACGGTGGCGACCACGACCGCGGCGTCAGGCGCCTCCCCCGACGTACGGCACTTGATGTTGAAGAACCGCTCGGCACCCATGTCGGCCCCGAACCCGGCCTCGGTGATCGCGTAGTCGCCGGTACGAAGCGCGATCAGGTCGGCGATCACCGAGGAGTTGCCGGTCGCGATGTTGCCGAACGGGCCGCAGTGCACGATCGCCGGCGTGTTCTCGATGGTCTGCAGCAGGTTGGGCTTCACCGCCTCGCGCAAGATGACCGCCATCGTGCCGGCAACCTTCAGCTGTTCGGCCGTCACCGGCTCGCCGTCAGCCGTGTAGCCGACGACGATGCGCCCCATCCGGTCGCGCAGGTCGCGCAGGGAGGTCGTGAGCGACAGCGCCGCCATCACCTCCGAGGCGGCGGTGATGTCGAACCCGGTCTCGCGCGGGACGCCGTCGGCACGCCCGCCGAGACCGGTCACGATGTTGCGCAACGCCCGGTCGTTGACGTCGAGCACCCGACGCCAGGTGATGCTGTGCGGGTCGATGCCCAACGCGTTGCCCCGGTAGAGGTGGTCGTCGAGCATGGCGCTGAGCAGATTGTTCGCCGCGGTCACCGCGTGCATGTCGCCGGTCAGGTGGAGGTTCAGCTTCTCCATCGGCACCACCTGGCTGTAGCCGCCGCCCGCCGCGCCGCCCTTGATGCCCAGCGCCGGACCCATCGATGCCTGGCGGATGGTGATGACCGCATTTTTGCCGATCTGGCGCATCCCCTGACCGAGCCCGACGGTGGTCGTCGTCTTGCCCTCGCCCAGCGGGGTCGGGGTGATCGCGGTGACGACGACGTACTTCGCTCGCGGCCGGTCCGCGAGCTCCTCGACCGCCGCCGGGCTCACCTTCATCACGTCGCGCCCGTACGGCTCGAGCAGGTGGCTGCCGAGGCCCATCTCGTTCGCGACGTCCTCAATCGGCTTGAGTGCGGCCGCGCGGGCGATCTCCAGGTTGCCGAGAGCCATCTGGTGTCTCCTTAGCTGTGGTCTGTCGCGCGAGGCTCGCCGCGAGGGTCGGTGAGGGTGAAGCCGTCGACGTCCAC
>JACCVA010000305.1 GCA_013698435.1 Nocardioidaceae bacterium
CGTCTGTATGATCCTAGGAACTGCAAGGCGCGATTCAGGATAGACTTGATTCAGGAGTAGGCGGAGGAAGAAACGGCCGGATCGCAGCTCCGATGCAGAGGGCGACGGTGATCGCCGGCCTTAGAGCGGAATCCGCTCATGTTGCATCGTATCCTGCTGCGGCGAGGTAATTGGCGCACTCGTCTGGCGTGAAGGCGTCGAGGAGCTGGCCGATGGTGGTCCAGAGGCCCTCGACGGTGCGCTCAGCCGCCTTGCGCAGGAGCGCTTTCAGCTTGGCGAAGGCGTTCTCGATTGGGTTGAAGTCAGGCGAGTAGGGCGGCAGGTAAAGCAGCCTCGCGCCCGCCGCCTCGATCATCTGGCGCACCCTCGGCCCCTTGTGGCTGGAGAGGTTGTCCATAACCACGACGTCATCCGCCCGCAGCTCGGGGACGAGGACGCGTGCGACATAGGTCTCGAAGGCCTCGCGGTTGATCGGGCCGTCGAGGACGAACGGCGCGACGAGGCCGCTCGCGCGCAGCCCGGCCACGAAGGTCGTGGTTTTCCAGTGTCCATGAGGCACGCCGACCCGTAGGCGCTGCCCGCGTGGGGCCCGTCCATAGCGCCGGGCCATGTTGGTCGAGGCCCAGGTCTCGTCGATGAACACCAGGCGGGTGGGATCGAGGTCGAGCTGGTCCTCGAACCAGGCCTCGCGCCGCTTCAGGATGTCGGGACGCTCCTGCTCGGCGGCGTGCGCCGTCTTTTTTGCGCGTGAGCTTGTGGCGGCGGCAGAAGCGCCAGAGCGCGGCCACGCTGACCTGAGCCCCTTGGCCGGCAAGCCTCGCCTTCAGCTCCGGCAGGGTGATGTCGGGCACCTCGTCGAGCGCGGCGTGGATCAGGTGCAGTAGTTAAGACTTGATCTGACAGACGGTGTTGCGAAGCTGAGGCTTGAGCCGAGGCCGGGCGCGGAGTGGTCGGGGTACGCAGCGCCCGGCCTCGGCGTTTGAAAGGACACCGACCATGACGAAGGATCAGAAGGTCATCCGGGGCAAGGTGGGCTTGCTGGAGCTCGCCAAGCAACTCGGCAACGTCTCCCAGGCCTGCAAGATGATGGGCTATTCGCGCGACAGCTTCTATCGGTTCCGGGAGTTGTACGACGCCGGCGGCGAGGTCGCCCTTCAGGAGCTGACGCGGAAGAAGCCGCTGTTGGCGAACCGCACGGCGCCCGAGATCGAGGCGATCATCGTCGAGCTGTCGTTGGAGCAGCCGGCCTTCGGGCAGATCCGGGTGGCCAACGAGGTCCGCAAGCGTGGCCAGTCGATCTCGCCGGCTGGGGTTCGCGGGGTGTGGCAGCGCCACGACCTGGAGACCATGAAGAAGCGGCTCAAGGCCCTCGAGGCAAAGGTCGCGCAGGACGGCCTGGTCCTCACCGAGAGCCAGCTCGCCGCCCTTGAGAAGGCGAAGAGTGAGAAGGAGACCCATGGCGAGTTCGAGAGCGAGTGCCCGGGCTATTGCGGCGCCCAGGACACCTTCTACGTCGGCAACATGAAGGGGGTCGGGCGCATCTACCAGCAGACCTTCATCGACACCTACGCCAAGGTCGCCTTCGCCAAGCTCTACGACCGAAAGACGGCGCTCACCGCGGCCGACTTGCTGAACGACCGCGTTATTCCCTTCTACGACGTCCAGGAGGTGAAGCTCACCCGCGTCCTAACCGACAGGGGCACGGAATATTGTGGTAACCCCGAGCATCACGAATATGAGCTGTACCTGGCCATTGAGGACGTGGATCACTCCCGCACCAAGGCCAACAACCCGCAGACGAACGGAATCGTCGAACGCTTCCACAAGACGGTGCTAGATGAGTTCTATCGGGTGGCCTTCCGCAAGCGGATCTATAGCTCCATCGCCGAGTTGCAGATCGATCTGGACGCCTGGATCAAAAGCTACAATGACGAGAGGCCTCATCAGGGCCGCTGGTGCTTCGGGAAAACACCGATGCAGACCTTCCTTGACGCGGTCCCTATCGCAAGGGACAAAATGATCGCCGCCTGATCACATCGGACAGGTGGAACCGACCATCTCCGGACGCCAACTGTCCGATCAAGTTCAAGCTACTACAGTTCAGCGCATCTGGCGCGCCTTCGGCCTGCAGCCGCATCGGGCCGAGACCTTCAAGCTCTCCACCGATCCCGACTTCGTCGGCAAGGTGCGCGACATCGTCGGGCTCTACATGGCTCCCCGGCCAACGCTCTCGTGCTGTGCGTCGACGAGAAGAGCCAGATCCAGGCTCTCGACCGCAG
>JACCVA010000308.1 GCA_013698435.1 Nocardioidaceae bacterium
CTCACGCCCATTCCGGAACCTGAATCGCAGGTCAAGCTTGTTGCAGACCCGGATCCAGGTAGCCGGCGGGAGGCTCAGTCGGCGCCGAGGAGGCCGGTCGTCTCGACCCGTTGATTTTGCGCAGATACCCGGAGAAGCCGCCGGGGACGCGGCCCTTGAGACGTCCGGAGGTGACCACGTCGAGGCCGGCCGCGGCGGGGACGCCCGCGGAGAGAAGCGCGGTGACCAGGTGTCGATCCTCGTGCTCGCGCATGAGTGGCCAGCCGCCTGCGGCGTCGTAGTCGTCGAGCCGGAACCCCAAATTGGCGCCGTGGATGTGGGCCCCTACGGACGTTGAGGTGTGACGGCGACGCCAGCGCGTCCACGTCGTCGGGTCGATATCGCGCCGGTCGGGCACGGCGTGGCCGATGACCAGTCGAGCACCCCGGCTCGCGAGGCCGACCTGATGGTCCAGCCACGCCGGCGGGACCCGACTGTCGGCGTCCGTGCTGGCGACCCAGGTCTGGTCCATCCGAGCGGGAGCCAGCAGCGCGGTCCCGGCGTCAACCCCGGCTCGTCGAGCGGCGCCGACGCAGCCCTCGTCGATCTCGACGACGTGGGCACCCACGTGGCGCGCGAGGTCGGCCGTGCGGTCGAGACAGCGGTCTGCCACGACGACCACCGCCACGGGGAGGTCGCGCCGTGACCCACGCACGGTGTCGACGGCCAGGTTGACCGCGTCAAGGCACCGCTCGAGCAGTGCCTCCTCGTCACGGGCGGGCACGACCACCATCAGCCGACCCACTGATGTCGCCGTGCTCACCCGTTCCCTCGCGGATCGGGAAGTTCGGCCGGCGCGGCGAGGACCAGCATCTCGACGTCGCGGTCTCGGTAACGCGCAATGACGGGGCGGACATCGGCCGCGGTGACAACGTCGTGCACCGCGGGGCCGTCCAGAGGCCAGCCGACAACCTCGTGCCGCCAGTGGCACAGCACCAGGACACCATCGGGAGCGAGGCTCGCGCGGATCCGCTCGACCACGTCGTCAAGGTCGCGTGGGCTGAGAAAGTAGCCGACCTCGGAGATGACGATCAGGTCGAACCCGTTCTCTGGCGTTGCTGGCCACTCGTGTGGGACGACAGCTCGCTCGACCCGTACCGTGTCGAGGTCGCGCAAGCGGGTCCGTGCTGCGGCAACCGCGTGGGCACTGGCGTCGACTACCAGCAGGTCCTGGCAGCGCGCCGAGAGCTGTGCGGCGAAGGCGCCGGTCGAGGAGCCGACCTCGAGGCCGTGTCGGAAGCTCGCCCGGGGAAGCGCCGCCAGCAGCAGGGATCGCTTGCGGGCCTCGTACCAGCGCGAGTCGGCGCCCCACGGGTCACGGTCTCGAGCGTGTAGGTCGTCGAGCGCGAGGTCCGTCGGAGCCTCGGCCACGTAGATCTCGCTGGTCCCGGCGAAGTGTCGCAGCAAGTTCCCGCCCAGCAACACCTCGTCGCCCGGCTGTTCGGACAGCGGCTCGACCTGACTACGGTGCGCCCCTTGGGCGTTCGCCTTGGCGGCGGATTCAGCGTCGTCGAGGTGGACGACCCGGAAGTGTTCCCAGGGCGCGGTGGCGGGCTCGCCCCAGTGCCAGTGCCAGACCGGGTACTCCAGCAAGTGGGCGCCCGTCCGAGCGGCTGTCGCAGCGGCGGCGCGGCCGGCAGCATCGTGGTCGGAGTGGCCGTCGTGCCGCCAAGGCGCGACCACCAGGGTGCGGCGGCCGTCGCCGACCAGCCCGACCAGTGCAGTGAGGAGGTCCTCCTCGTGCTCCGCAAGACCACCGTCGGGCAGACCGAGGTGGTGGAGCGTGGCTGCGGGGGCGAGCACGTCGATGGCGCAGCGCAGCTCGGCGCGTCGCATGGAGGCCAGTTCGGCGGCGGAGTAGCTCGGCGACGACGGATGACTGGCTTCCCCGTCGGTCGCCGCCACCACGTCGACCACAATGCCCCGTCTGTGGGCGCGGGAGAGGAGCCCACCTGCGCCGAGCGACTCGTCATCGGGATGCGCGGCGAGCACCACCAGACGGTCGACGTCGTCTGGGTCGAGGTCCAGCCCCGGCATCGTCGCCGCCCGCGGATGCGCGGCCCAGTCCTCGGCTTGAGTGCCGGGCCCGTCGTGGGAGAAGGTCACCACGGCGAGAACCTGTCTTCGTCCTCGACGAGCATCAGGCCCAGGCCTGCGGCGTCGCGCTCGGCGTGGTGCTGGCGTAGGTAGAGCGCGAGGTCGGCGACCCTCGCCACGTGCTCGGGCTCCTGGCTCAGCGGACCGGGGCCGAGGGCATGGGCGACGTGTCGGCCGGCGTCCTCGACCGCGGTGGCGACCACGTGGCGCACGCGGGTACCGAGCAGCGCCGCCATCTTGCCGGTGGCGTGCCCGCGTTCGATCTGGGTGGCGGCCTCGGCAAGCGCGGAGCGCGCGGCGGCCAGGGCGGCGTCCACCTCACCAAGGTGCATCAGGGTGAGCTGGTCGGGCTGTCCGGATCTCGCCTGGGCCGCGAGCCGTCGGGCCAGGCCCACCGTGCCGCCGTACCAGACCGCGGCGACACCGATGCCGCCCCACCAGAAACCGTCGCGCTGCAGATACCAGCCGGCCGTGCCGACGGCCCGGGCCGGAACCCCGGCCATCGTCACCGGCGTGGTGACGACCTGGGCGAGGCCGGCAGGGACCCAGGTGCCTGCCTCCACGGTCACGCGCGCGTCGGCGAGCTCGATCGCGAACAGGCGACGGTCGTGTTCGTTGATCCAGGCGGTCACCAGGCCGTGGCTGACCGACCCGGCGAGCGAACACCACGGCTTGCGCCCTTCCAGGACCCATCCCGACGTTTCGCTTCTTCGAGCAACCAGCCGCGAGCCCGGTCCCTCAGCCGCCCAGACCCCCCACGACGTGGACGGCGCGGGTAACTGCCCGTCCTCGGCCAGGATGGCGACGGCGTCCAGGTGCGGTTCGAGCACACGCGCCACGGTGAGGTCCTGCGCCGCCACGGTCGCCAGCAGCTCCCACCGGCTGCTGGTCGCCCCGCCGCCGGGCAGCGCCGCCCCCTCGCCCACCCTCACGGCCCAGCGCAGCATCTCCCCGACGTCCGATCCCGCCAGCATCCGCGTCTCGCGAGCGATGGCCGTGAGCTGTCCTCGTTCGCTCGCCACCGTCGCCGGGGTGATACGAACGGGTAGGACATCGGGCGCGGGGTCGGGCACGGGCGGCCTGCCTTCGTCGGGACTGGGCCTGCAGTTTGCCTTACTCACCATCACGCCGAAGGCTCACCCGAACGCATCCATGTATCGCGCTGCCGACCTTCTGAGCTGAGAGGTGCCGTTTGTGCTACGACAGCAAGCCGTGCGCAGTCTGCGGGTCCGACGTCCGGCTTCGCGCTCGTCGCGATCCGGTCACTCCCGAGCCCGACGGTCCGATCGCCCAACGCAACAGCGCCCTCCAGGCCAGTCAGGAAGAGCCCGGCGCGAAAGTCCCCTCAAACCACGGGTTGACAACAAAGGGGAGCCGGAAAGACGCTGCTGCAGGTGTGCCTGCTCGACTCGACAACGTCACCCGTTGGGTGTGGGTGGAAGTGCACGGGTGGGTCAGGAAAGCAGCTCGTTGGTGGCAGTGTCTGGCTGGCCGCCGAAGAGCCTTTCCAGCACCTCGTCGAACAGGGGCTCGTCCGGGGCGGCTCCGGCG
>JACCVA010000319.1 GCA_013698435.1 Nocardioidaceae bacterium
TCGAGCGGATGCGGCTCAGGTTGAGGCCGGCCCCGGAGCCGCCCTTGAAGATGAACCCCTCCTCCTTGTACCAGTTAAGGATCGAGTCCATCGAGTCGTCGACGGCGAGGATGAAGCAAGCTGACACTTGCTGGGGCGACTTGGTGCCGACGTTGAACCAGACCGGGGAGTTGAACGCGAACACCTGGTGCAGCAGCATGTGCGTCAGCTCGTGCTCGAACGTCTCGGCGTCGGCCGGCACCGCGAAGTAGCCCTCCTGCTCGCCGCTCGCGCGGTAGGTCTTGACTACCCGGTCGATCAGCTGCCGCAGGCTCCACTCACGCGCGTCGGTGCCGACCGCGCCACGGAAGTACTTCGTGGTCACGATCGTGGAGGCGTTGACCGACCAGAAGTCGGGGAACTCCACGCCGCGCTGCTCGAAGACGGTCTCGCCGGTCTTCCAGTTCTGCTGGACGACATCGCGCCGCTGCCACGTCACCTCGTCGTAGGGGTGCGTGCCCTCGGTGGTGAAGATCCGCTCGATCTTCAGCCCCTTGCCGCGCTTCGCTGCGCCGCCGTTGCTGTTGGCGCGCCGGCTGTCCGTCTCTGTCATGGCCTCTCCTGCCTCGTCATGTCTGCATCTCGTCGATGCCGGTTGCGTCTGGTCCTGCGGTGCTGCGGTGCTGCTGCGTCTGCTGGCTGCTGCGTGCTTCTCGGTGGTGCTAGGTCTGGGTGGCGTCGTCGTACGGCGCGGTGCCGGTCGCCTGCCGCTCGGCCCGCAGGATCGCGATCTCGGTCTCGAAGTCGTCGGCGGACTCAAATGACCGATAGACGCTCGCGAACCGCAGGTAGGCGACCTCGTCGAGCTCGCGCAGCGGTCCCAGGATGGCGAGGCCGACCTCGTTGGCCGGCACCTCCGCCCAGCCGGAACCGCGCAGCGTGGTCTCGACGGTGGAGCCGAGCAACGCCAGGTCGTCGTCAGTGACCGGCCGGCCCTTGCAGGCCTTGCGTACGCCGGCGATGGCCTTCTCGCGCCTGAACGGCTCGGTCGCGCCGGAGCGCTTCACCACCGTGAGCTGCATCTGCTCAACCGTCGTGAAGCGCTTCTCGCAGCCGGAACACGACCGCCGCCGACGAATCGACGTGCCGTCTTCGGCGACGCGGCTGTCGAGCACGCGAGTGTCGGTGTGGCGGCAGTACGGGCAGTGCATCGCAGCCGCCTCCTTCACTTTGCCCGCTATGGGCTCCTACCGGTCGTTCTACCTGGGCTGTCCGACAGTCTGCGGTGCCCGAGCTGGGGACCGACCTGTGGACATCCTGGGGATGAACTGCGGTGTCCTGTGGGTGAAGCCCCGCCGCACGCCGGAGCAGCTGTGGAAACCGCCCACCACTACCTGTGGAGGACTTACACCCCTGTAACTACTATATCTGGTGGTCACCGTACGCTCAAGCCCCGACGAAACGCAATGGTTGCCGGGGAGAAGTAGGCGACATTCTGCGTTTGCCCAGGTCAGTGCGCCGCGGGCATTTCGCCGCGGCGGCGTGTCGCCCCTCACCGGGGGTGACAAGGCGATGGCGGTGACCTGCTCGGTCACCGCCATCGCCTTGTGTTCGACTTCTTTTCGCCGTTTACCGCCTGGCGAAGTAGACGAACTGCTGGTAGCCGTCGTAGTCCGGGCTGGTGTCACGCATGTCGGTCCACGTCATGTTGGCGCGGCCGTCCGACCCGTAGTCGAGCCCCAGGTAGTCACCGTGGAACGTCGCACAGTCCTGACATCCGTCAATGCCCGCCCCGAAGAACGCCGAGTCGTTCGGGTGCGACCGTGCCTGGCTCACGACCTAGGTGGCGAAGCCGGCGCTGGGTGAGCCTTCTGCGAGCTCGGCGACATAGGTGTTGTTGGGCCGGCGGTCGTTGTAGATCACCCCAACCGTCCCGTCACGCGCCACGTCGACCCATGGGAACCACGACTCGTGCCCGTCCGGGTCAACCTTGGTCCGGGCCGACCAGTTCTCGCCGTTGCTCGAGGTGATGATGTACGCCTCGGACTGGGTCACCGGGTGGTTGACGTCGTGCACACCGGCCTTGTTGTCCGAGAACGTCTGGTAGAGCCGACCCGAGATCGGGTTGACCGCCAGCGTTCCGAAGGTGGGAACCCGCAGCTGCAGCCCGGAAAGGGTCTGCCGGCCGTCGACGTTCGTCGGGTAGTCGCGACTGCCGTCCTCGAGGTTGACCATGTGTCGAGGTGAGCTGAACGTACGTCCACCGTTGGTGGACTTCACGATCATGTACTGGTCCTCGAACTTCTCACCCTGCTCCCACGCCAACGTGTTCTGGCCGTTCTGGAACGTCACGTACACCGTCCCGTCCGGGCCGACCCGCGGCGCTGAGCCCTGGTCCTCGTCACACTCGCCCGCGGGACCATCAGTCTGGTAGGTGCAGTACCGGGCGTTGCTGCCCGAGATCTCCTTCGGGTCCGACCAGGTGCGGCCACCGTCGTCGCTGTGAGCCTCCAGGATCGGTGACGACAGGTAGCGCTTGGCGTCACCGTAGAAGCCGGTCCAGGTCACGTAGATGCGGCCGTAATAGGGCGACGACTTGTTCGTGTCGACCGTGGCGTCCTCCTTGTCGAAGAACAGGTGCGCGCCCAGGCCCTTACCCACGACACTCGGCACCTTCCAGTGCAGGCCACCGTCGGTCGAGACCGATGCCACCACAGTGCCGTTGACCGCAGGTATTCCGGAGGAGACCTTGAAGTTCAGCGACAGGTGGACGGCGGTGTCGTGCTTGGGGTCGATGACCGTGATGGGGTCGCTGCCGATGGCGCCGGGGTCGAGATGGGACATGTTGCCCGTCTTCCACGTGTGTCCACCGTCGAACGTCGTGTAGTACTGGTCGCAGCAGGATCCGTAGTCGTTAGAGCTCGCCACCATGTGCAGCGGGTCCTCAGGGTCGACGGCCACGTTGGGCTCGTTGTTGGGGAACGGGTCGTCGCAGTCGAGGCGTACGTCAGCGGCAGGTTTGCCGGTGACGGTGCACTCATAGGCAGACGGTGAGTTCGGTGGGCTCTTGACGGAGACGAAGGGCTGCTTGATGTCATCGGCGT
>JACCVA010000322.1 GCA_013698435.1 Nocardioidaceae bacterium
GTGTTGGCCGCCCCCGCCCGAATATGGGCCGGCGGCGAGACCGGACTGATGTCGATCGTCGCCGACCCCAAGGTGGCCAGCAACTCACGCTTCTACACCTGCACGGGGTGGCGAGAAGACGGCCGCACCGACGTCCGGGTGCATGCCTGGCGGTTGAACGACGCACGCAGCTCGGCCCGCATCGTCGACACCTTGGTCAGCGGCATCCAGGTCACCTCCGGCCGTCACGGGGGGTGCCGCCTGCGCCTGGACCGCATGGGGCGGTTGTACGTCGGCACCGGTGACGCCGCCGTCGGGACCAATCCGCAGAACCTGCACAGCCTCAACGGCAAGGTGCTGCGACTGAACCGCTTCACCGGCAACGCGGCCACCGGCAACCCCTTCATCAAGACCGACACCCGCCGCCAGCGGCTGATCTACACGTATGGACACCGCAACGTGCAGGGGCTTGCGCTGCGTCCCAACCGCCGGATGTGGTCGGTCGAGCACGGCACCTACCGCGACGACGAGGCCAACGTCTTGTTCCGGGGCGGCAACTACGGATGGAACCCGGTCCCCGGCTACGACGAGTCGAAGCCGATGACGGACTTCTCCCTGCCAGGCAAGCAGTACGCCGCCCGCTGGAGCTCCGGCGACCCGACGATAGCCACGTCCGGTGCGGTCTGGGTTCGCGGCAGGAGCTGGGGCGCCTACCAGGGCACGTTGGCGGTGTGCGCGCTCGCGGGAGAGCGACTGCTCTTCATGAAGTTCGACGACAACGGCCGACTGCGCTGGGTGCGGACGCCGCCGGCGCTGCGCGGCACCTACGGCCGGCTCAGGTCGGTCGTCCAGGCCGCCGACCGCGACCTGCTCATCGCCACGAGCAACGGCAGTGGCACGGACAAGATCGTGCGGGTGAGCCCTGTGCGCGGGTGACGCGCCGTCACCCGACGCCAGTGCCGCCCGTCGACACTAGAACAAGATCGTGGCGAACAGTCCGGTCTGGAAGAAGCCCACTCGGGAGTAGGTCCGCCGCGCCGCGACGTTGTGCTCGTTGACGTACAAGGACACCACCGGCACGCCGTCGTCGAGCGCGCTGGCGCAGATGGTGGCGACGCCCGGTGCCGCCAGGCCCTGGCCGCGGTACCGCGAGTTGACCCACACACTCTGAAGCTGGGCCGCGTGCGGGGTCACCGGCCCGAGCTCCGCCTTGAAGAGAACCTCGCCGCCCTCGATGTGCGCAAAGGCGTGGCCGCGTGCGATCAGCTGCGCGACCCGAGCGCGATACAGACCCGCCCCACCCGCGGCCTCCGGTGACACCCCCAACTCCTCGGTGTACATCGCAACGCAGGCCGGGTAGAGGACGTCGAGCTCCGAGGCCTCCACGCGTCGTACGTCGGGGGACCGCGCGATGAGCGGGCGCCCGGACAGTGTCATGAACGGCTGACGCGGTCGGACCGACCGGGCAGGTCCCCACTCGACGCGCAACCGCTGCCACAGGCCGGCCACCTCGTCGTCGGGCCCCAAGATGGAGCCGCACCGACGCCCCTGCGTGAGGGCCCGGGAAGCGTAGGCGTCGAGGGCGGCCGGAGTCGACATCACCGGGGCAAGGTTGGCAGCCGAATGACACAGGGAGATCAGCTCTCCGCCTTCGTCGAACCCCCACATCTCACCGCCGAGCCAGCGTGGTTCGAGCCGGGTGAGCCGTACGCGGTGGTCGACGAAGACGTGGGTGACGGGGTCACGCGCAATCAGCGCGTGCACCGCGTCGACGTCGCGCGGACCGAGCACGCGCAAGCGAGGACGCGCTCTGAGCATCTTCGTCACCTCCTCGCGTCGAGAGCCTACGCGGATGTGCCGGACACGCACGGATCCGTCAGGTGACGCCGTCCCCGCATGGGACAGTGTCGTGGTGTCCTCGGGTCCGAAGACGGCTGAAGCGTCGTCGAAAGGTTGCGGTAAGCGATGTATCCGGTGAGCAGGCGTCCGGGCAGCAGGTGGTGGCGTCCGGCCTGCGGATGGGTTGCCGTCGGCGTCTTGACCGTGGGCTGCTCGGCGTCCGGGTCACGCGACACCTCCGAGTCCCAGGGCGGCACTCCCACGAACGCCACGTCGTCGCAGACCTCGACCCGGTCGCCGGGTCCCGGCACGACCTCGCCCGGCAGTCCGTCCGAGACGACACCGACCGCGACCCAGGAGCCGTTCGTGCCACGCACGATCACGGTGGTGATGAACGGCGACGTGCTGCTGCACGACGGCCTCTGGACCACCGCCGAGATCGACGCCGCCGACACGGGCCGCGGCGACATGGACTTCCGTCCGCTGCTGAGCGACCTGAAGCCGCTGGTATCGGGCGCCGACCTCGCGGTGTGCCATATGGAGACGCCGCTCGCGCCACGAGGCGGCCCCTACGCCAGCTACCCGGTCTTCTCTGTGCCGCCATCGATCGTGCCCGCGCTGAAATGGACCGGCTTCGACGCCTGTACGACAGCGTCGAACCACAGCATCGACCAAGGTTTCGATGGGCTGGCACGCACCCTTGACTACTTCGAGGCTGCCGGCATCGAGCACGCCGGCACCGCCGCCACCCGCCGGGCGTCTCGCGAACCGACGATCGTGGACGTCAACGGGATCAAAGTGGGCCTCGTGTCGGCGACGTACGGCACCAACGGCATCCCGCTGCCGTCGGAACAGCCGTGGTCGGTTCCGTTGATCAACATCGCCAAGATCAAGCGGATGGCCGCCCGCGCCAGGGCCGCGGGCGCCGACATCGTGATGGTCGCCTTGCACTGGGGGCTCGAGTACCTGCACGAGCCGACCGACGACCAGGTCGCCATTGCCAACCAGCTCACGAAGTCACCCGACATCGACCTCGTCTACGGCCACCACGCCCATGTGGTGCAGCCCTACGACAAGGTCAACGGGACCTGGGTCGTCTACGGCCTCGGCAACATGGTCGCGCAGCAGCTCACCTCGGTCGAGGGCGTGTACGACGGCAACGCCTGTCGCGTGACGTTCCACGAGCGCCGCGACGGTAGCTTCCGGGTGCAGAGGCTCGAGTACATCCCGACGATGATCACGCCCTTCGACGGGGTGCACCCGATGCGGGTGCTGAACGTGCCGCAAGACATCGACGACCCGGCTTTCGCGCAGCTTCGCGCACAGCTCCAGGCCACCGACGACCGCGTCAGCACGGTCGTCACGTCGCTCGGAGCGGACAAGCGGGGAGTCACCGAAGGGCAGTGACAGGCTGCTACGCGGGAGGAGGGGTCACACGGGCGGCAACGCTGCGAACTGCTGCCGACACTGGGCGCCCGCGCAGGTGCGCAGTATCTGCAGCCGGCGGTTGAGCTCGGCCTTCACGTCGGCGTACCGACGGTTGGTGGTGAGGCTCGTCAGCTGGTGAGGATCCCTGCGTCGGTCGTAAAGCTCTCGCTCACCGGTCGCGGGGTAGGCGACGAAGGTGTACCGGGAGGTGCGCACGCCGCGGAAGAACCAGAGGTAGTCGACGTCAGGGCCTGGTTCTTTGCCTGCCTGGATCAGCAGGTTGGTCCAGCTCGGCGCACCACCGCGCGCCACCGGGAGCAGGTTGCGGCCGTCCACGTCCAGACCGGGCGTCACGAGTGCGGCTGCGGCGATCGTCGGAGCGATGTCGACGAGGGCTCCTACCTGGCTGCGGGTGACGCCGGCGGGGAGCCCCGGCCCGCGCATCAGGAAAGGCACCCGGAGCGCCGGCTCGTACGGCACGTTCTTGCCCAACAGCCGGTGCTCCCCGAGGAGGTAGCCGTTGTCCGAGGTGAAGACGATCAGCGTGTTGGCCAGCTTGCCGTGCTGGCGCAAGGTGCTCACCACTCTGCCCACCGCCTCGTCCACGGCCTGCAGGGCACGCAGTCGCTGGCGGTGGGTGCGCACGATCTCCAGCTGGCGCGTTGAGCTCAGCCGAGGCCGTTGTTGCACCCAGGCCGGCTTGTCGTTCACGTTGGCCTCATTGAACGCGGGGTCGGAGAATGCCGGTGGCATCGCGTTGCTGAACAGCCCCCGATGCCGTCTGGCCGGTGTCGGCGGGCCCCAGCAGCGCAGCTCCGCCGACGGCTGACACGAACCGTGCGGCGCCACGAAGGACTGCCACAGGAAGAACGGCTCGTCCTGCACAGCGAAGCGGTCGAGCACGTTGTCCGCAAGATCGGCGAACACGTCGGTCTGATACGAGTTCTCGTATGCCTTCATGGTGCCGTTGTGGTTGATCGTGAAGTCGAGGTAGTTGTAGACGCCGGCCACGGTGGGATGCCACTCGTCCCAGCCGGGTGTCGGGTCGGTGACGTCGGCCGTCGAGTACCCGTTGAGGAACTTGCCCATGAACGCGGTGCGGTAGCCGGCGTCGTGCAGCCACGTCGCCAGGGTCGACGACGTGTCGAGGCGTCCGTAGCCGCCGTGCTCGCCGGTGTTGTTGATGACGCCGTTGTTCTGCGCGAACTGGCCGGTCAGTATCTCCGCCCGTGCGGGGCAGCACAACGGATGCGGAGAGATGCCGGTGAGGGTGACTCCCTGCGCCTTCAACAGCCGACGAGTGACAGGCATGGCCCTCAGGTCGGTCAGCGTCTGGTCGTCGGTGGTGAGCAGGACGATGTTTGGGCGAGCTGTCACGGCTGCCGAGGCGGGCAGCGGAGCGTTGCCGGGGGCGGCACCGATGGGACGGACCGCCGGGGCCGACGTACCGGCAGCGCCGAGCGCCGGGAGAACGAGCAGCGAGGCGGCCAGCAGGGCGGTCGTCGTCACGGTGCGGAGGGCTGGCATAGGGTCCGATCTGTCGCGAGTGCGGCTTCGTCGCACAGCTGACTGTAAGGCACGAGCGCCCTCCTGCTGGGAAAAACGGAGGTGAATACCGCGCCGCTCGCGAGATAGTCTCGTGGCTCCACCAACCCGGGAGTTGCAGCCCGGCCGGCCACCGCGGTGGCCCGCCTTCACCCGGGCGCGAGAAGAGGAGAAGTCGTGGCCCTGAGGATGTCGTCGCTGTTCCTTCGTACTCTGCGGGAGGACCCGGTCGACGCCGAGGTGCCGAGCCACCGACTGCTGGTGCGTGCGGGTTACATCCGGCGGGCGGCCCCGGGCATCTACTCATGGTTGCCGCTCGGCTATCGGGTGCTGCGCAAAGTCGAGGCCATCGTTCGCCAGGAGATGGACGCGATCGGCG
>JACCVA010000327.1 GCA_013698435.1 Nocardioidaceae bacterium
GTCGAGGGCGGCCCTCGCGGCAGTGGCGTTGACCGCGGCGTAGATCGGCTTCACGTCGTGCCTGATCGCGTCCCAGTCTCGCCGCGACGCGAGCCGGAAGGTGTTGCGGATCAGGTGGATGATGCAGACTCCCGCTGTCAACCTTCTGTGTTGGATCAACTCTTGGGCGCTGGTGGCTGAGGGCATGGCGAAGGGGCTCGCGGTCGTGGGTCTGGCCGCGAGCGTGTTCCGTCGCGGTGGTTAGCTGCTGATGTCGACGGGCTGGCTTTTGAGGTGGGTATGGGGGTCGTAGGTGGTGTGATCGGTCCAGCATCGCCACAGGATCCGGGTCCAACGGGCGCCGAGGCCGCGCAGGGCACGGTTGTGCAGTTGCCCGCGAGCCCTGGCTTGCTGGTAGGCCTCACGAGCCCAGTCGTTCTCGCGGACGGAGACGAAGGCCCACCAGTCGATCGCGTGGCGCATGCGCTTGTTGGCGGCGTAGCGGAAACGGACGTTGCGGCTTCGCCCAGACGATCGGGTCACTGGTGCGGTGCCGGTCTCAGCGAGGAGCACGTCGGCGGTGGGGAAGCGTCCGCGGTCTTCGCCCATCTCGGCGAGCATCGTGGCCGCGGTGACGTGGCCCATGCCGGGGAAGCTGAGGAAGATCGCCGCGTCGGGGTGGGTGACCAGCAGATCCCGGATCCGTTTGGTGATCGTCCGGATCTGGGTGTTGAGCAGATCGAGCTGGTCGACGAACAACGCGGCACTGAAGGCCTTGCCCGCGGTGGTGCCGGGCGATGCGGACAGCAGGTTGGTCCGTAACCGGTCGACGAGCAGTTCAGGTCTGGTCCGACCGGAGTAGCCGTGCCGGGCGCAGAACGCCGCCATCCGTGTTGTGCCGACGCGGCCGGCGTGACCCGGTGTGGGGTAGTCGCGCAGGAACGCCAGGGTGATGTCGCGGTCCAGGCTGGAGAACAGGTGCAGCACACTGGGGTAATAGGTCAACACGATCGCGCGGAGCTGGTTCTCCACATCCCGCTGGTTCCAGATCAGTCTTTCGCGATCACGAGTCAGCGCCCGCAACTCGGCCAACAACGGTGACGGGACCGCCAGCGAGCGCCAATGCCGGTGCTCGTGACGCAGGGAGTCAGCCAGCACGAACGCGTCAAAGGCATCAGACTTCGTCGGCGCCAGCCGGTAGCGTTCCCGGGCGCGAGCAGACATCTTCGGGGAGACACAGAACAGCCGATGACCGTGCTCTTGAAGGGCCTCCACCAGCAGCCCCTCGGAACGCTCGATCGCGATCCCCGCGATGGGGCCGTGCCGGTTCAGTCGCTGACTGAGCTCGCGGATGCCCGCCACGTCGTGGGCGAACTTGCCCTGGGCAACAACTCGACCAACGGGATCGAGCATGCAGAGCTGATGATGGGAGTTACCCCAGTCCACGCCGACGAACACCCCGCCAGCGGCGGTCGAGTCGACCATCGAAGAATCGAGCATTGGTAACGTCCTTCCTGGGCACGTCACCGAACGGCCGGTCGTGCTGGAACCTCATCACGGCGCTCGAAGCGCAACTCCCGCTGGCCACTACCCGACCCGCCTCCACCAGGAGGGACAGGTCTGCATGGGGGCCTCGAAGGCAACACGTCTGCATAGGTCCTCTCCCGATGGCGCGGTGACCGGCGAGACCATCTCGCCACCACCCAGTGTCGATTGATGACGTCTGCACCGTGGTCAGCGGCCACACGTTCCCGACGACCTCGGGTAGCCCCTTCAGGCCGTCGCAGACCAAGAAGAAGGTGTCCTTCACACCGCGGTTGCGTAGGTCGGTCAGCACGCTCATCCAGAACTTCGCGCCTTCACCACCGGTGCCGGCCCACAACCCCAACACGTCCTTCTCACCGGCCAGGGTGACCCCGATCGCTGCGTAGACAGGGCGGTTGGCGACCTGGCCGTCGCGGATCTTGACCACGATTGCGTCGATGAAGATCGCGGCGTAGACCTCGCTGAGCGGGCGCGAGGCCCAGGCCTGCATCTCCTCGATGACCTTGTCGGTGATCCGACTGACCGTCTCCTTCGACACCGAGGCGCCGTAGATCTGGGCGAAGTGCGCCGCGATCTCCCCGGTGGTCAGCCCCCGGGCATAGAGCGAGAGGACGATCCCGTCCACCTCGTTCAGACGCCGCTGCCGCTTCTTCACGATCACCGGCTCGAAGGTCCCGTCACGGTCGCGGGGCACCTCGAGGTCGACCTTGCCGGTGGCGTGGGTCAGCACCGTTTTCGGCCTGGTCCCGTTGCGCACGTTAGACGAGGCCCGACCCTCCGAGGCGCGGTTCTTCTCATGACCGAGGTGCTCGGTCATCTCCTCGTGCAACGCCGTCTCGAGGACATTCTTGGTGAACTGCTTGAGCAGCCCGTCCGGCCCAGTAAGGGACAAACCCTGCTCCTTAGCCAGCCGAACCAGCTCCTTCGCCGCGATCTCTTCAGCCGAGGGCTCGGGCTTCTTCTTCGTGGCCATGCTGTTCAGTGTCGTGTCCATCACGGCACCTTCCCCGCCGACACTCGTCAGCGAATCGGGCCGGAAACACCGTTAAATCCACAGTCCC
>JACCVA010000306.1 GCA_013698435.1 Nocardioidaceae bacterium
GGTACAGGGTCCGGCAACGACTACTGGGTGATGCTCGATGCAGGAGCCCATCGCATGCTGGACTTCACCGATGTCGGGCTGGCATCAACCTACAAGCAGTCGATGCCCGTGCTTGAGCGCAAGTTCATTGAACTCATCGATCACCTAAGCGCTTCGGGCAGCGGAGTGAATCTTGTCGAGATAGCGGACGGGCTGCTCCAACGCGAAACCGCCCAACTGATCGATTCAGAGACATTTCGATCCAGCATTGACGCGGTGATATTCGCCGCGAACGACGCGATGGGAGCCGCCATGGGTGTCAGTCACTTGCGGGCTCGAGATTTCAACGTTGTCGCCGTAACCGGCCGTTTGACACGGTCGCCGCTCGCCGTGCGCGAGGCCCAGCGAGCCACAGGACTGCCGGTCCTCGGAATTGCAGAGCTCAGCGACCTCGATACGGCGTCTAGGTTGCTCGGACTTGACCCCGAGCTCAGGGACCAACCGTTTGTAGAGGCGACAGCCGCCTGGCCAGTCCCGGCGCCGGAGGTCGATCTCACAGAAACTGCGGACGTGAATAACGACGTTGGGAATGACGACTTTCCCGAATATTCATTCGTAGGGTCGGATGAGCTC
Source organism: Nocardioidaceae bacterium (assembly GCA_013698435.1). Classification (GTDB taxonomy): domain Bacteria; phylum Actinomycetota; class Actinomycetes; order Propionibacteriales; family Nocardioidaceae; genus JACDHG01. The sequence goes on from JACCVA010000306.1 coordinate 613, forward strand.
GTCGAGATGAATGCTCATCAGCAATGACGAGGGCAAGGTCCAAGCCGTTCAGCCTTCGCAAGCGGGATGTCGCAAAGGTGGTGGGCCTCGGGCTTGCGCAAGTCGCGACGCTGATTGCCTTTCTCTTGCTCTTGATGGACGTGGTGAACGCCCTGACCCCTGACTCGGTGGGAGCCGAGGCGGCGCAGGCCCGCAACCGGGCCTACCTCGAGTTGGGCGCACTCGCCCTGGTAGTGGTCGCGCACGCGTGGTTGAGGGCGGCTGAGTTCAGCGTATCCGAAAAGGTCGGCTACAACGTCGTCCGAGACTTGCGCATGTCTATGTACTTCCATCTGCAAGGTATGACTCCGCGCCAAGTGCAGCACCGGGCGCGAGGAGGTCTGCTCCTGCGCTTTATCGGTGACCTGTCGATGCTTCGCATGTGGATCAGCCGCGGCCTCCTTGGTGGCTTGGTCGCTCTCATTGTCCTCGTGGGAACAATAGTCGCGCTCGCGATTCTGGATCCATGGATTGCCCTGTCAATTACGACGGTGCTCTTCTATGGCGCCGCGGCGTCACTCACCAACGGTAAGAAGATGCGCTCTGCCACACGGACGATGCGTCGGCGCCGCTCTTTGGTGACTGGCAACATCGACGAGCAGATCAACGCTATGCCGGTCGTTCAGGTGTTTGGCCGAGCGTCCGGTGAATACTCGCGACTGTCTCGACAGAATGACGACCTGAACGTTGCCTTATGCCGAATAGCGGAGCTTCGAGGGAGGCTTCGTGGAATCTCGGCCGGCTCTGGATTGCTTGCGGTCGTGGTCGTGTTGGGGGTCGGCATGCTTCAAGTGAGTCGGGGTTATGGGTCAGTTGGTCTGGCGCTAGCTGCGGTTCTGGTCACACGACAGCTCAATGGCCCGGTGCGCACGCTCGGTCTTGCCCACGACTATTGGCACCGCGCACAAGTGTCAGAACAGAAGATCCGCGAATTCCTGCGCAGCTCAAGCAGCGGTCTCAGCCCCGAGGGACTGGACCGCCTCGTCGTACGACGAGGCTTGATCGAGTTCAAAGGCGTCGACGTCTCAGGTTCGCTTCATGGGATAACGCTCACTGCAAATCCCGGTGAGCTCGTCGTCATCACCGGCGGCGCAGGCGCCGGCAAGTCTTCGCTGCTTGCGCTTGTCGCCCGGCTGCTGGAGCCCGATTCAGGCGAGGTGCTGATCGACGAGCAGGTACTCGCCATGACAACGCCGTCGTCCACATTCAAGTATGTCGGAGTGGTCAGTCCAGACCTGCCGTTGATGCGCGGCAGTGTGCGCAGAAACCTCACCTACAGCGCGCCGGACGCTTCGACTGAAGAGATCGAACGCGTGGTGATGGCGAGTGGCCTGGACGCAGTAATTGCCGACCTCCCGAATGGACTCGACACATGGATTAGCGAGGGAGGGAAAAACCTTTCAGTGGCGCAACGGCAACGCATCGCTTTTGCCCGTGCATTGTTGGGTAACCCCCCGATATTGCTGCTGGACGACCCCACGACCGGCCTCGATCCCGAGGGCAAAGCGGAGTTCAGAGGGATGATGGCCCATCACCAGGGCACCGTTCTCCATGTCACGAACGATCCCGACGAAATAGCGTTGGCTGATCAGGTGTGGGTCCTCGAGCGCGGCGAGGTTGCCGACGTACTGTCCGGAGACGAGTTCGAAAGTCAGTTCTGGCTGGCTCGAAGGACGGGTGTCCAGTGGCCAACCCGCGTCGCGTCCTGACGCAGCGGACTCCGTCGCGAGTCCTCCCGCTCGGCTACCACGCCTTCCTCCCGGAGGAGCGAGGACTCCGCCCGCCGATCGTCATTGTTCACGGACACAGCCGGGGCGCGGGTCGGCACTTCCGCGCCTTCCTGCCGAAGGCGATCGCGGCCAACCTGCCGTTGGTTGTACCGACGTTCGGCGACGAGCGATTTCGCGGCTACCAACAGCTGGCCGGAGCAGACGGCCCCATGGCGGCGCAGGAAGCTCTCACCATCACGCTGGAGGACGCCAGCACAGTCTTGGGCGTGGACACCAGACAGGTGGATTTTCTCGGTTTCTCGGGGGGTGCGCAGTTCGTGCACCGCTTTGCGCTCGCATCGCCCCATCGTGTACGTCGTGCCGTAATTGCCGCAGCGGGCTGGTACACGTATCTCGACTCGGAGCGGCCCTTTCCCTACGGTTGTGCACCCAGCCCCGCAAGCGGCCACCGCGAGTTCGATGTCCAAGCCTTCCTTCGCCTCCCAATGCACGTGCTTATTGGCGAGCGAGATGTCCGGAGAGACGCCTCACTGCGAACAGGGACATTCATCGACCGACGACAGGGTTCCGACCGGTTGTCTAGAGCTCTGCGCTGGATCGACCACGTGGAGGCCGTCGCTCGAGCCCAGGGACTTGAGTCCTCTATTACGTTTGACCTTCTTCCCGCAAGCGGTCACTCCCTCTCGGAGGCAGTCCATAAGGGCGGCCTCGTCGAGCGCACTTACGATTTCCTCGTCTCAGACGAAAACCCCTCTTTCGGTTCCGAAGGAGCCTCGCAATGACCCGATTCAGTTTGCCCGAACGCTTTTCCATGAGCCGCGACATGAAACTCATCGCAGTCTTCACCACTGCGGCATTGCTTTGCGCCTCTACGCTCACTGTGCATCTCGCGACAGCGCAAGGTCCACCCGTTCAGACGGTTGAGGCTCACGTGGACGTAGGGTCCGACGGTCGGTTGTCGATCCAGTTCCTGGGCGACACCATGCTGGGCGACGGCGCGCAACCCAAGCTCAACCGAAATGGCTACGACTGGCCATTCCAACCGGGCGTGAAGGCTGCGTTGGACGGGGACTTTGTCATAGCCAACAGTGAAGCAGCCTTCACCCACCGCACGAAGCCCTTCATCGGCAGCAAGGAATACTTCTATGCCAGCGATCCGACAGCTATCGGGGCGCTTCAGCGCGTCGGCATCGATGCCCTTAGCCTGGATAACAACCACTCGATGGATGCGGGGCCAGCCGGCCTGACCGACAGCTTGACGTTTCTGGCAGACGGGTCAATGCCGTCCTTTGGGGCTGGCCCAAGCCTCCAGCGCGCTGAGCGGCCGCTCATGCTGCGCTCCGCGGCTGGAACTGTTGGGATCGTGGGGCTGGGCGAGGACTTCGGCAGCTCAATCCGGGCCGAGGACGCCCAAGCTGGAACTGTTGTGTTCTCTCCGGAGACCGTGCAACGTGGGGTCGACCAAGCACGAGCCGACGGTGCGGACTGGGTCATCGCATTCGTCCACTGGGGCGACAACTACATGCCGATTAACTCTCAGCAACGATACTGGGCACGGTTGATGGTTGACGCCGGCTACGACATGGTTATAGGGACTGGCCCGCACGTGGCCCAAAAGATTGGGTTCATCGACGGCGTTCCCATTGTCTACAGCCTGGGCAACTTTGTCTTCGGCGCACCGGGTCGGTTCGCGGAGTACAACAAGTCCGGCCACGGGCTCTTGGTGAGCGCGGAGCTGAGCCAGACGGACGGTATCAGCCTTGGGGTTCGCTGCCTGATTACAGATAACGAATTAGTGCAATTTCAACCGACGATGTGCTCGACTAAACAATCGTCGCGCTTCCTCCCTCAGATCAATTCGACGATGGTCATAAATGGTAATCAAGGCGTGGTTGGCGCACCCCACTCGGGAAGCGTAAGTGGTGCCGCCCTTGACCGCTAAACAACGAAAGACGGCCGGCGTAGGTATCGCGGTCCTCCTGGGGATCTGTCTTATCGGCGCAAACTATGGTTTTTATACATCCGAGAGGCGGTCTAACGATATTATTGCCAGCGAGGCGTCGCAGGACGGCATCGAGGGACCCGGCCTTGGAAGTTTCATGTTCTCCGGTGCGGAGGCCGTTCGGGACAATCCTGTCCGCGTATGGTACATAGCACCGGAAATAGACCCTGCCACCACACAGATTCTCGTCGTCATTCCCGGTGCCGAGCGGGATGCGGAGTCCTACCGCTCGGACTGGGAGCCGCTGGTGGAGGACCGTAACGTCTTAGTTCTGGTTCCGGAGTTCCCTGAAACTGCATACTCAGACTCCGCGTACAATCTCGGTAATGTGATGAACAGCGACGGAAACGTCCGTCCGCGGAACGAATGGACGTTCGTCGTCATCGAGGCCCTGTTCGACTACGTTAAAGCCGACGTAAAGAGCGAGGCCCAGCACTACAACATGTTCGGGCATTCGGCCGGAGCACAGTTTGTCCACCGATTCATGCAGTTTATGGACGGCAATCGGGTTGGCACTGCCGTCGCTGCCAACGCCGGCTGGTACACCGTTCCCGACGAATCCAACGACTTTCCCTACGGTCTGAATGACAGTCCGCTCCGCGACGAGGACTTGGGTCCCGCTTTCGCGTCGAACCTGATCGTCATGCTCGGGGCTGACGACAATGACTCCGAGGACGACCTGCTTCGCCACAACGAGGAGACTGACGCTCAAGGGGCCAACCGGCTCGAGCGGGGACTCAACTATTACTTGGTGGCACGCCACACCGCCGAGGACGAATCCCTGGAGTTCCGCTGGCAGTTGCGAGTCGTGCCCGGTATCGACCACGACCACACCGAGATGGCAAAGGCCGCGGCGGACCTGCTTATCGAGGCGTCATAGAGCGCCGGAGCGCTTACGGGAAGAGGAGCGGCCGGGCCTGCGCTGACTGGATCATCTTGACCCCCTCATGCCCAACGCCCGGTACAACCTCCAAGGAGTGTGAGCTCACCGCGTTGGAGCTCCCCATGGTTTGCTGGAGAGCAGCGAAGAAATTGTTCCCCCGCGCCAGCCGGGTCCGACCCTGCCAATCAGCCTCGCACCCAGTATCCAGGCTGCTGTCGCGCAGCGTGTCCGCTTCCCCCAGCAGATACGTGACGCTCGCACCGGCGTAGCGCGCGCGCGCCTCGGTCGTCGATGTCGATGCGATCTCACCAGACCGGTTGGACAGGCCATACTTGTAGTCGTTCCAATGCGGGCACGCCTTCTTCTCGCGCGCACTTAGCGAGCGGTGAGTGCTTCCCGACCAGCGCTGGTTGTCAAGGTACATATACGTGCCCGGGTTCATCGGAACATAGCGGTCGACGACCCTCTGACCTGCCCCCAAAACATACCGCTGAACGAACTGCCCACCAGCGCTGTGGCCCGCGACAGTAATCTGGGCCGTTGGAAAAGAGGCGTGTGCGGCATTCGCCATCATGTCCATTACGGCGAACGAAGTCATCACCCACGTGCGCCCGCGGGACTCCGAGACGCCTCCCTCTTTCCAGCTGTCCTCGGTCCAATACAACTCCCTTGACGACGGGGAGTCATCCGCGTCGATGAAGTGCGGTGCGACGACCAAGGTGCTGCTAATACGGCCCGCAGACGTGGCTGCGTCGGCCGTGTATCTTGCGTAGTCATCGGCGTTCCGCGAATTTCCGTGCAGCATGAAGACGACGTTCGATATCTCAGCGTTCGGGACGTCGAGATTGCCATTGGACCAATATTCGACGTCGTAGGGGACAGCGGACTGAGTGATTGTGAAGGTGCGAGCAGTGACTAGGGAGGTCATGGCCCCCGCTGGGGTAGCTGGGGCGGCAACCAGGGCTGTAACCATGAGTAACGCTGAAATCACTGTGTGTGACGATATTTTCATTTCTTGAGAGTACATACTGCATCGCCTGATTTATTCACTACGGGGTTTAATTACCCATACGGCTGATCCTGACTACTGCCTTGCGGGATACAGGCCAAGCTCGACCAGCGCGACGAAGAGGGGTTCACCGCAGTGGAGTGGCTGCTGGTCGCGCTCGGCGTCATCGCGATCGCGAGGATCGCCGTCGCGGCGGTACAGGCCTCCGTGACGTCACAGACCAACAAGTTCAGTACACCCGAATGCTCGCGGCCCAGTGATGCTCGGTTCGGTGGTGTCCACAGCCACGGTCCGCGCAGCGGGCTGTGCCAGGCCCGGCTTCGACCCAGGCCCGGTGGCGGGTTGCGTTCGAGAGCGCGCCACAGCCTGTGGGGCTCAATTACCTCGATGCTCCCCGCGAGCGCGTCTATGCAGCGCGTCGGTATTCGTTGATCAGGCCGCCCAGTACCTCGGTGCGCTGGATCGCTGGATGGCTTCTGTCAGACGGCAAGGAGAAACCCGTGATCGGCGACTCCTGATCGAGCGCTCGGTGCGGACGGTGACCGTTGTAATGAGTCTCGTACTCCGCCAGTACCCGTACCAGTTGTCGCTCACCGAAGATCAACATCCGATCGAGACACTCATGCCGGATCGTGCTCACCCATCGCTCGGCGTAGGCGTTGGCCTTCGGAGCGCGGGGCGGGCTTCGCAACACCGAAATGCCCGCGTCAGCAAAGACCGAGTCGAAGGACGCCGTGAACTTCGTGTCGCGATCACGGATCAAGAACCGAAAGGCGTCGGCCCGCTCCCCCATCGCCATCCTCAGATTGCGGGCCTGCTGGGTCACCCACTCGCCGCTCGGATGCCGAGTGACACCGAGAATGTGGACCCGGCGGGTGCCGACCTCAAGCACGAAAAACACGTAGATCCTGCGCAGCATGACCGTGTCCACCGTGAAGAAGTCACACGCCAGCATCGTCTTGGCCTCGGCACCGCAGAACTCGCGCCATGTCGGACCCGACCGTCGTGGCGCCGGATCCACACCTGCTTGCTGCAAGATGTTCCACACCGTCGCCGGCGCCACCCGGTAACCCAGCCCGACCAGCTCGCCGTGGACGCGTCGATGACCCCATGTCGGGTTCTCCCGCGCCAGCCGAACCACCAACTGCCGGATCAATATTGCCGTCCGTGGTCGGCCGCCGGTCGGCGCGGTCGTTCTCCGATACGTCCAGTGCCGGGCCACCAACTCACGATGCCACCGCAGCAGCGTTGCCGGCGCGACGATCCGAGCTTGCCGCAACTCCAGCGGCAACAATCGACAAGCCGCCGCCAACACCATCCGATCCTTCGGTTCCAGCCGCGGTCGAGTCACCTGCCGACGCAGCACCGAGACCTCGTGCCGCAGCACGAGCAGCTCAACGTCTTTGGCCGCCTCAACGCGACCAAGCAGCACCATGAGTTCGAGGATCGCCCGCAGGGTTGCGTACATGATGGCAAACAGCATTCAACCGATTATGCCCAACCCGCCAAGATCCTCGAACCGCGGTTATTGAGCCCCACAGGCGATCGCGCCCAACAGCGAACGGGCTGCGTCGCGTCCCCTCCGAACAACCAGTCGTTCTCTCGACCTTACAGGTTTCCGTCGATCGTGGCGTCGAGCTGCGGGAGGCCAACCCCGAACAGCAGAGCTGCCACCACCGCGATGACGGGCGCGGGCCACAGCTGCGTCTTGGAAGTGTCGCGAGTGCTGGCCAGCCATGTGTTCATGCCGTGTTCTCGCCGACCAGGCCACCAGTCGAGCATGCCGGGTCGCGGCATCCGGCGCACTGCGGCGGGCACGTTCCGTTGCCTCGTGACGCGCGGTCACTTCGGGTCAGGTGTTGTCGCGCGAGAGGGCGTTCTTGGCGTTGGCGAACAGTTC
>JACCVA010000386.1 GCA_013698435.1 Nocardioidaceae bacterium
GCGGTGACTGCGACAGGAGGTCTACTGCTGGTCGGTGTCGCCCTGCGCCTGCTGCAGGTCAAGCAGGTGCCGGTAGGCGACCTGCTCCCTGCTCTGCTCGTGGCGCCAGTACTCACCCAACTGGTGACCGCGCTGCGGTGACGTGCGGGCGCCCAGGTGGCGGGCAACGGTCGATCGCCGCCCGGGCCACGTGCCAGTCCCCTCCTGCGTCCTTTACTCGCTATGATCCGCGCAAGGCTGAGTGTGGGTCAACGCGATACAGTCCGTGCCTCGGTAGCCTCCGTGGTCCGCGATAGGAGTCATCCGTGCGAGTGCGCCTCACCGGCATCGTCGCCGTCCTGCTGGGAGCAGTGATCGCGATGTCTGCGGTGGCGCTCCCCGCCGCAGCGGCGACCACACCGCACGCAGCACCTACCGCCGGCTGCCCCAAGCCCGCGCAGCGCGATGACGGCACGATTCACCTCACCGGCTGTATGGCCGACACAAGCAAGAAGCCGGCAGCGCCTGTGGAGGGCGTGAAGATCGCCGTCGAAGACGACCAGGGAAAGGTCGTCGGCGAGGCGACCAGTGACAAGGACGGGCGGTTCGACATCCTGCTCGGGGACACGATCGACGTTCTGGGCAAGAAGTACATCGTCAAGATTGACAAGGCCAGCCTTCCTGAAGGCTCCGAGCTGAGGAACCCCGACCAGCTCAGGCTCGAGGCCAGCACCAACCTTGAAGCCGACATCTCCATCACGTTCCCCATCGGAGAGGTCGCGGGTGAGACAGGCACGGCGACCCAGGCTCTGCAGCTGCTCGTCGGTGGCATCGTCTTCTCGCTGCTGCTGGCGATGGCCTCGCTGGGCTTGTCGATGATCTTCGGCACGACCGGGCTTACCAACTTCGCTCACGGAGAGCTGGTCACTTTCGGTGCGCTCGCCGCCTTCGGGATCGACTCACTTCCCGGACAAATACGTATCGGTGGCGCCGACGTCACTGTCGTCGTCGGCGTGGTCGCAGCGTTCCTGCTCTCCGGACTCTTCGGTTGGCTGCAGGACCGAGTCTTGTGGGCACCGCTTCGCAAGCGAGGCACGGGGCTGGTCGCGATGATGATCGTGAGCATCGGCCTGTCCATTTTCCTGAGAAACATCTACCAGTATTTCGCCGGTGGCGACAGCAAGAACTACTCACAGTTCTCCAGCCCTGCTCCGTACCAGATCGGCCCTATCCTGATCACGTCCAAGGACCTGATCGTCATCGCGCTGTCCACCGTCGTCCTCGCTCTCGCGACCTTGGCGCTGCAGCGCACCCGCACCGGCAAGGCCATGCGAGCGGTGGCTGACAACCCCGCTCTGGCGGCGTCGTCGGGGATCAACGTCGAGCGCGTCATCTCCATCGTCTGGGTCGGCGGGGCTGCCCTTGCCGGCTTGTCAGGGGTGCTGCTAGGGCTCACCCAGGGGTTCGACTACCAGATCGGGTTCAAGATCCTGCTGCTCGTGTTCGCAGCAGTGACCCTAGGTGGGCTGGGCACCATCTGGGGAGCAATCATCGGAAGTTTCATCATCGGCATCTTCATCGAGGTATCGACCTTGGTGGTGCCGGCCGAGCTGAAGTTCGTCGGTGCTCTCGTAGTGCTGATCGTCGTCTTGCTCATCCGTCCGCAAGGCCTGCTCGGCCGGGCTGAGCGAGTGGGCTGAGGAGGAACCGCCGTGGATTGGCACCAGATGTTCAGCTCGGCCCTCCAGCAGGGCCTTGGACCGACAGCGATCGTCTACTGTCTGGCCGCTATCGGCCTCAACGTCCACTTCGGCTACACCGGGCTCCTCAACTTCGGTCAGGCCGGCTTCATGGCGGTGGCCGGCTACTCGCTGGCCTCGGTCGTCGCGACCTTTGGCATGTCGTTCTGGTTAGGCTTGGTCGTCGGTCTGCTGCTGACCGTGGTGCTGGCGCTGCTGCTGGGTGTCCCGACCCTGCGTCTGCGCGCCGACTACCTCGCGATCGTCACCATCGCTTCTGCCGAGATCATCCGCCAGGTCGTGGGTTCGGTGAGCCTGCTCGAGTACTTCGGTGGACTCGACGGCTTGCAATCTTTCAACAAGACCTTCGCCGGGCTGAACCCCTTCGACGCCTCGATGGGCATCCAAGGGCTCGTCGTATGGCGGCCCTACGACTTCTGGATTGTGGTGGTGGGATGGACGCTGGTGGCGATCAGCTGCCTGATCGTGTTCCTGTTGATGCGCAGTCCTTGGGGGCGCGTCCTCAAGTCGATCCGTGAGGATGAGGACGCTGTGCGGAGTCTCGGCAAGAACGTCTACTCCTACAAGATGCAGTCCCTGGTCATCGGTGGCCTCTTCGGCGCACTCGCCGGCTTCATGACCGCTCTCAAGAGCGCGGCGATCTCCCCTGCTGGTTTCGCGACCGACGTCACGTTCTTCGCGTACACGGTGCTCCTCGTCGGTGGGGCCGCACGGGTCTTGGGGCCCGTGGCCGGGTCGATCATCTTTTGGTTCTTG
>JACCVA010000313.1 GCA_013698435.1 Nocardioidaceae bacterium
AGTGCCGCGGGGAGGGTTGCCGACCAGGCCGCGCGCAGCTCGGTCAACGGCAGGAGGAACTGCCCCTCCACCTCGAGCGCCGCATCGGTTCCGCGGCCGACGGTCACCCCGATCGCGGCGCAGGCCAAGCCAGCCGCAGCACATAGCGCGGCAAGCTCGTCCTCACCGCCCGCAGGCACGGCGACGACGGCCCGAGCGGTCGACTCGGAGAACAGGGCGACGAAAGGGTCGAGGTCGCCCGGCAGGTGCACCCGCGCTCCCACCCCACGTCGCAGGCAGCACTCCACCAGCGCCTGGGCCAGTCCGCCGTCGGAGAGGTCGTGAGCCGCGGAGACGCGTCCGTCGCCCGAAGCCGTGACCAGGACGTCGGCCAGCGCACGTTCGGCCGCAAAGTCCACGCGCGGCGGCAGACCCCCCAGGTGACCGTGCACGACGTGTGCCCACTCCGAGCCGCTCAGCTCGTCACGTGTCGTGCCGAGCAGAACGATCGTGTCGCCCTCGGCGGCGAACCCCATCGGCGTACGCCGGGCGACGTCGTCGATGACCCCCAGCACCCCGACGACGGGCGTCGGCAGGATCGGCGTCTTCGCCGTCTGGTTGTAGAAGCTGACGTTGCCGCCGGTCACCGGCACGCCCAGCTCCCGGCAGCCCTCGGCAAGCCCGCGTGTCGCCTCGGCGAACTGCCACATGACGTCGGGGTCCTCCGGCGAGCCGAAGTTCAGGCAGTCCGTCACCGCCAGCGGCCGAGCGCCCGCCGTCGCCACGTTGCGGTAGGACTCGGCCAGCGCGAGCTGCGCCCCGGCGTACGGGTCCAGCTTGGCGAACCGGCCGTTGCAGTCGGTAGCGACCGCCACTCCGAGCCCGCTGTCGGCATCGACGCGCACCACGCCCGCGTCCTCGGGCTGCGCCAGCACGGTGTTGCCCTGCACGTAGCGGTCGTACTGGTCGGTGATCCACGACTTGTCACAGAGGTTCGGTGACGCCACCAGCTGGAGCAGCGTGTCACGGAGATCGTCCCCGGTCGCGGGCCGGGCAAGGGCCTCGGCCACGTCGGACTGCAGCGCGTCCTGCCAGCCCGGACGCGCGAAGGGTCGCTCGTACACCGGTCCGTCGTGGGCGACGCTGCGCGGCGGTACGTCGACGATCGTCTCGCCGTGCCACTCGATGACCAGCCGACCACCGCGATCACGCTCGTCGCCCGTCACTTCCGTCACCTCGCCGATGACGGTCGCCTCGACGTCCCAACGCCGACAGATCTGCAGGAACGCCTCGACATGGTCCGGCTCGACCACCGCCATCATCCGCTCCTGCGACTCGCTCATCAAGATCTCCTCGGGCGCGAGTGAGGCGTCGCGAAGCGGCACCCGGTCCAGACACACGCGCATGCCGCCGTCGCCCGCGCTGGCGAGCTCGGACGTCGCGCACGACAGGCCGGCACCGCCCAGGTCCTGGATGCCGACGACGAGGCCGGCGTCGAACAGCTCGAGCGTGCACTCGATCAACAGCTTCTCGACGAAGGGGTCACCGACCTGCACGCTGGGGCGCTTCTTGCCACCGCCAGCCGTCGCCGACCCACTGTCGTCGAACGTCTCCGAAGCGAGCACCGACACCCCACCGATGCCGTCACCGCCGGTCGAGGCGCCGTACAAGATGACCTGGTTGCCCGCGCCCGAAGCCCGCGCGAGGTGGATCTGCTCGTGCCGCATCACGCCGACGCACAGGGCGTTGACGAGTGGGTTGCCGGCGTACGACGGGTCGAAGACCGCCTCGCCGCCGATGTTCGGGAGTCCGAGGCAGTTGCCGTACCCACCGACTCCAGCCACGATTCCGGGCAGCACACGCAAGGTGTCGTCCGCGTCGAGCGGCCCGAACCGCAGCGGGTCCATCACCGCGACCGGGCGGGCGCCCATCGCCAAGATGTCGCGCACGATGCCGCCGACTCCGGTGGCCGCCCCCTGATACGGCTCGACATACGACGGGTGGTTGTGAGACTCGACCTTGAACGTGACGGCGTAGCCGCTGCCGATGTCCACGACACCGGCGTTCTCACCGATGCCCACCATCAGACAGTCGCGCATCCCGTCGGTGAGGAGCTCCCCGAACTGGCGCAGATGCACCTTGCTGGACTTGTAGGAGCAGTGCTCGCTCCACATCACGGAATACATGGCCAGCTCCGACGAGGTGGGGCGACGAGACAGGATCTCGCGCAGCCGCGCGTACTCGTCAGGCTTGAGACCCAGGTCGCGCCAGGGCTGCTGGGCGTCGGGTGTGTCGAGTGCGTGGTCGACGGTGTCGAGCAGGACGCGCTGGCGCTGGTCGGTCACCGCTGGTGGCTCCGGATCGTCGCTTTGCTGACAGGTCGAATGCACGGCCAACGCTACCGGTCACCGTGCCTGCGATCGCAGACGGCATCAGGGGTGTCGGCCCCTCGCGCTGACGGCCTCAGCGGCCGAGGTGGCGGGTCAGGAAGCGGACGGTGCGCTCGTCGCGCGGGTGGTCGAGGACGTCAGCCGCCGGACCCTGCTCTACGACCTGCCCGTTGTCGATGAACACCACGCGGTCGGCCACCTCTTGCGCGAAGTGCATCTCGTGCGTCGCCATCAGAATGGTCATCCCCTCACGCTTCAGCTCGGCGATGACATCGAGCACCTCGGCGACGAGCAGCGGGTCGAGGGCCGAGGTGATCTCGTCGAGCAGCAGCAGCCGTGGTGCCATCGCGATGGCGCGGACGACGGCTACCCGCTGCTGCTGCCCTCCCGACAGGCTGTCGGGGTAGGCGCTCGCCTTGTCGGCGAGCCCGAAGCGGTCGAGCAGCTCCAGGGCCGTCGCCTCTGCCACGGATGTTGACTGTTTGAGGGACCGCTGCGGACCGAGCGTCACGTTGTCGAGGACGGACCGGTGCGGGAACAAGTTGAAGGCCTGGAAGACCATGCCCACCCGCCGGCGTACCTCGTCGGCGTCGACCCGTGGGTCGGAGATGTCGCGGCCGTCGAGCCAGATGACGCCGTCGTCGACGGTCTCCAGCAGGTTGATGCACCGCAGCAGCGTCGACTTGCCGGACCCAGAGGCGCCGATGAGACAGGTGACGTGGTGCTCGGCCACCGCTAGGTCTATTCCGCGCAGCACCTGCTGAGAGCCGTAGTGCTTGCGCACCTGCTCGAGAACGAGCAGGTCCATCACTCGGCGCCTTGCTCACGACGGACCTGACGCAGTGCGAGCCAGTCGGCAAGGCGCGCCAAGGGCACAGTGATCGCGATGAAGAACGCAGCCGCCACCACGTAGGGGGTGAAGTTGAAGTCGCGGCTGGCGTTGATGTTCGCCTCGCGCAAGATCTCGACCAGCCCTGCCGATGACACGAGTGCCGTGTCCTTCTGCAGCGAGACGAAGTCGTTGATCAGAGGCGGGACGACCCGGCGCAGCGCCTGCGGGAGCACGACGTGCCGCATCGTCTGCGGGTAGGTGAGACCGAGCGAGCGCCCGGCCGCCCACTGGCTGGGGTGCACCGAGGCGATGCCCGACCGGATGACCTCAGCGACGTATGCACCGTACGACAGCGTCAACGCGATAGTGCCGAGCCAGAAGATGTCGGTCGGCACCCCCTGCAGCTGCAGCGCAGGCAGACCGAAGCAGACCAAGAAGATGACAAGCAGCGTCGGGACACCGCGGAAGATGTCGGTGTAGACGACCGCGAGCAGCTTCAACGGCGCGATCGCGGGTGACGGGATGACCCGTACCAGGGCGACGACCAGCGCGACGGCCAGGATGAGGATCTCGGCCACGACGAACAGCTTGACGTTGAGGACGAACGCCGCGGCCAGACCGGGAAGCACCTCACGGCCGTAGGCGAGGTCGAAGTAGGTGACCTGCACGCGATGCCAACCGGGGGCCGTGACCGCCGCCAGCGCCAGCAGACCGATGACCGCAACGGTCGAGACGCCGGCAACCGCTGCCCTCCGTCGCGTTCGACGCCGGCGATAGTCAAGCCGGGCGGTCTGACGGTCGCTTTGCGTCCAGTCGGCCATCCTGTCAGGGCGCGAGCTGCGGGACGTCGACGACTTGGCTCAGCCACTGGTCTTCGATGTCGGCGAGAGTTCCGTTGTCCTCGAGCGTGGCGATCGCCTGGTCGGCGCACGAGACCAGCGGGTTGCCCTTCTCGAAGAGCAGCCCGAACTGCTCGGTCTCCCCCGTCTTCGGCTGGAACTGGCCGGCGATCGTGCCTTGGGGGATCTCCACCGCGGTGATGTAGAAGGCAGTCGGAAGATCGGCGACGATGCCGTCGACCTGACCGTTCTGCAACGCGTTCTTGGCGATGTTGGTGTCGTCGAAGACCTGCGGCTGGGTGCTGGGCTGAAGTGTGTCGGAGATCGCGTCGAGCGACGTCGTGCCGACCTGCGCCCCGAGCTGAGCGTCCTTGAAGTCGGACAGGCTGGTCGCGTCGGCGTACTCCGAGTCCTTGAGTGTGATGATTGCCTGCGCGGCCGAGTAGTAACCCTCAGAAAACGTCACGGCTTGCGCGCGCTTGGCGTTGATGGAGATCTGATTGATGTCGAAGTCGAACTTCTTCGAGCCGGGCTGGTAGCTGGTGTTGAAGGGTACGGTCGTCCACTCCACCTGGTCGGCGGTGAAGCCCATCTCCTCGGCCACCGCATCTGCCACTGCCGACTCGAAGCCCTTTCCGTTCGTGGGGTCGTCGTTGCTGAACCACGGCTCGTACGCCGGGGAGTCCGTGGCGATCGTGAGCACTCCCGGCTTGAACGTCTGCGGGTCTTCGCAGGCGTCCGTGCTTTCGGTGGTGCCGGCCGTTTGCTCTTCGGGGCCCGAACTCTCGAGCCGGGTGCTCTCCTCGGTGGGAGCACACGCAGCGGCGAGCAGGGTGGCAACAACGGCCACCGGTAACCAGTGGGCAGGTCGACGACACATGGCCACATCGTGGACCGAGGAACTACCTGGGGCCCAATGGCCGGCAAGGCGGAAGGAAGAGTCGCGCGCCGTCCGTCGGAGATCAGGCGATCACAAGGGTGCGCAGCACCGAGGTGAAGAACGCGAGACCGTCTCTGCCGGCCCCGCAGAGTGGGTCCACCGAGTGCTCTGGGTGCGGCATCAGACCGACGACGTTGCCACGCTCGTTGGTGATGCCGGCGATGTCGCGCACTGAGCCGTTGGGGTTGCCGTCGAGGTAGCGGGCGACGACTCTGCCCTCGGCTTCGAGGCTGTCGAGGGTCGACGCGTCAGCGACGTAGCCCCCTTCACCGTTCTTCAGCACGAGGGTGACCTCGGCACCGGCGGTGTAGTCCGACGTCCAGGAGGTGGTCGTGTTGTCGATGCGCAGCCGCTGGTCCCGGCAGATGAACCTGCGGCGCTGGTTGCGGATCAAGGCACCGGGCAGCAGGTGCGACTCGCACAGGATCTGGAAGCCGTTGCAGATGCCCAGCACCGGCATCCCGGCCCTGGCTGCGTCGAGGACGTGCGTCATCACCGGCGCGAAGCGCGCGATGGCCCCACAGCGCAGGTAGTCGCCGTAGGAGAACCCGCCGGGCAGCACCACGGCGTCGATGCCGTCAAGACCGTTGTCGCCGTGCCACACCGTGACGGCCTCGCCCCCGGCAAGCACGACCGCTCGGCGGGCGTCGACGTCGTCCAGCGAGCCCGGGAACGTGACGACGCCGACCTTCACTGCTGCTCCACCCGCACGGTGTAGTCCTCGATCACCGGGTTCGACAACAGAGTCTCCGCCGCTCTGCGTACCTCGGCCAGCCGCTCCTCGGTGACCTCTCCGTCAAGCTCGAGCTCGAACCGCTTGCCCTGGCGTACGTCGATGACACCCTCGAAACCAAGCCGGGGCAGCGCGCCGTGCACCGCCTTGCCCTGGGGGTCGAGGATCTCGGGCTTGAGCATGACGTCGACGACGACACGGGCCACAACGGACTCCTGGAGGGCTGAGGACGGGCGGTCCGGGCCAGTCTAGAGACTGCCGACCTCCCCGCCCGTGCCGGACAGCCCGAGCGAGGCTGCCGGTGTGTCAGACCAGCTCGCGCTTGAGGATCTTGCCGGTGGCCGTCATCGGAAGGTCCTCGCGGAACTCGACCATGCGCGGGTACTTGTACGACGCCATCTGCTCCTTGCACCACTCGACCAGCTCGTCCTCGGTGACCGATGCGCCCTCGTTACGGATGACGTATGCCTTGATCTCCTCACCGTGGCGGTCGTGCGGCACCCCGACCACCGCGACCAACGACACGGCCTCGTGGGTGAGGATGACCTCCTCGATCTCCCGCGGGTAGACGTTGTAGCCGCCGCGGATGATCATGTCTTTCGCCCGGTCGACGATGAAGTAGTAGCCCTCCTCGTCCCGCTTCGCGAGGTCGCCGGACCTGAACCAGCCGTCCTTCATCACCGCCGCGGTGGCGTCGGGCCGCTTGTAGTAGCCCTTCATGATGTTGTGGCCGCGGATGGCGATCTCGCCCACCTCGTCGGGGTCGTCGATCGCGTTCCAGTCGTCGTCGACCAGCTTGACCTCGACGCCCCAGACCGGCGTACCGATCGAGCCTGGCTTCGGCTCCCGGTCCAGGTGGCTGAACGTCGCCACCGGCGACGTCTCGGACAGCCCGTATCCCTCGAGGATCTGTACGCCGAAACGGGACTTGACCTCGTTGAGGATCTCGACCGGCAACGACGCGCCCCCAGCCACCGCGCGCCTGAGGTTGCCGGCGATCTTCTTGACGTCGGTCTCGTCGGTGAGGGCGCCCAGCAGGCCCCAGTACATCGTCGGCACGCCGGCAAAGAACGTGATCTCCTCCTTGTCCATCAGCTCCAGCGCGACCTTGGGGTCGAACCGTGCCACCAGCACCAGCGTCGAGCCGAGCCCGAACCCGGCGTTCAGCTGCACGGTCTGGCCGAACGAGTGGAACAGCGGGAGCGTGACGAGGTGGACGTCCGGCGTCGAGGCGCTCAGCTCCCAGGTCCGGTGGCAGGTCGTCACGTTGAAGGTGATGTTGGCGTGAGACAGCTCGGCCCCCTTGGGTTGGCCGGTGGTGCCGCTCGTGTAAAGGATGACCGCGGTGTCATCGGCGTCCGTCACTCGCGTCTCGAACGTCTTGTCCTGGTCCTTGGTGAAGGTGAAGAAGTGGTCGGCACCGTCCGGTACGCCGCCTTGCGGGTCGGCTGGGATGACGAAGAAGTGCTCACAGGCGGCGGTGTCGTTGAACCCCGCGAGCCCGGCCTCGGCCATCGCCAGCTCGGGTGTGCCCTCGAAGCAGAAGTACGCCTTCGCGTCCGAGTCGTCCAGGTGGTAGGCGACCTCCCTGCCCTTGAAGAGCACGTTCAGGGGCACGACGACCGCGCCGGCCTTGAGGATCCCGTAGTAGACCATCGGGAAGTACGGGAGGTTCGGGCAGGACAGCGCCACCTTGTCGCCCGGTTGGATCCCGCGCTCGACGAGCAGGTTCGCCACCTGGTTGGCCATCGCATCGACCTGCGCGTAGGTCAGCCGGGTGTCGTTGAAGACGACGGCCTCCCGGTCGGGCACCTTGCGGGCACTGTCTTCGAGCATCACAGCAAGGTTGAGCACGACGGGCCTCCAGGGGCTCTCAGGCGCTGACCGGTACGCCGGCGCAGCTGTCCACAACCTAAGCGACCGTCGTCGCGTGCGCCATCACTGCCAAGCCATAGGCCTCGATCGGGCGGCCTGCGACCGCGCTACTCGAAGGCCTCGCCGGTCAGACGCTCGAACGCCTCGACGTACGTCGACCGCGTCTTGGCGACGACGGCTGCGGGCAGCGGTGGCGGCGGTCCGCCGGACGCCTTGTCCCACCCGGACTCCTGCGTGAGCCAGTCGCGCACGTATTGCTTGTCATACGACGGCTGGGCGCGGCCCGGCCGCCAGCTGCCCGCTGGCCAGAACCTCGACGAGTCCGGGGTGAGCACCTCGTCGGCCAGCACGATGGTGGAGTCCCCGCGCCGTCCGAACTCGAGCTTCGTGTCCGCCACGATGATGTCTCGCTCACGAGCGATCTCCTCTGCCTTCGCGTACACCGCGAGCGTGAGCGTCCGAAGCTCGGCGGCCACGTCACCACCGACCGTCTCCGCGACCGCTGCGTAGTCGACGTTCTCGTCGTGCTCACCGAGATCGGCCTTCGTCGCCGGCGTGAACAACGGCTCCGGTAGCCGCGACCCCTCCAGCAGCCCAGCCGGTAGCTCGATCCCGCACACGGCCCCGGTCGCCTGGTAGTCGAGCAGTCCAGAGCCCGCCAGGTAGCCGCGCGCGACGCACTCGACGGGGAACATCTCGAGGCGCTCGCACACCACCGCCCGGCCGGCGACCTCGGCCGGTACGTCGGTGGACAGCACATGGTGGGGCACGAGATCGCGCAGCTGATCGAACCACCACAACGACATGCGGGTGAGGATCGTGCCCTTGTCAGGGATCTCAGGGGTGAGGACGAAGTCGTACGCCGAGACCCGGTCCGACGCCACCATCAGCAGGCTTCCCCCGGCGAGCTCGTAGAGGTCGCGGACCTTGCCCGAATGCAGGTGGCGGGCACCGGGGATGTCGCCGGCAGTGGCGGCAGCGACGGGCTCAGGCACAGTCATGGCCACCATTGTGCCAACGGCGTCGTCGCTTCGCCGATTGGGCGCGAATCAGACGAATGGTTACTCTCAACGGCTGGTGGGGTATAAGGAGTGGTGATGCAGCCAGAGACAATCGCAGGCCGCTACCGCGTCGTTCGGGCGATCGGCCGTGGCGGCATGGGCACTGTCTGGTTGTGCGAGGACCTGGTCCTCAGCCGCCAGGTGGCCGTAAAGCAGATCCGGCCGCCGGAGGGGGAGTCGCGCGCCGACACCGCGCGCGCCATGCGCGAGGCACGGGTCGCCGCTGCGCTCAACCATCGCAACGCCGTCTCGATCTTCGACGTCGTCGAGCAGGACGACACCACCTGGTTGGTGATGGAGTACGTGCCGTCGCAGACGTTGGCGGAGATCATCACTGCCGAGGGCTCACTTCCCCCTGCCCGCGTCGCCTACATCGGCGCGCAGGTGGCCGACGCTCTGGCGAGTGCGCACGCGCTCGGCATCGTGCATCGCGACATCAAGCCCGGCAACATCTTGGTCGGCGAGAACGACCTCGCCAAGATCAGCGACTTCGGCATCGCCCGCGGTCACCTCGACCTCTCGCTCACGCAGACCGGCATGATGACGGGCACGCCGGCGTACTTCTCCCCCGAGCTGGCCCGCGGTGAGGAACCCGACTCGGCAAGCGACGTCTGGGCGCTGGGCGTGACCTTGTACTCCGCCACCGAAGGCGGGCCCCCGTACCCGACGCTGGGGAACCCGCTGGCGATGCTCAGCGCCATCGTCCGCGACCCGACACCGCCGCCGACCAACGCCGGACCGCTGACGGACACGCTGGCCGCCATGCTCGACCGCGATCCCGACACCCGAGCGACGATGGAGCAGGCCCGCGGCTGGCTGCACCAGGTGGCAGAACACGGCAGCACGTCGGGGGCGAGCCAGACGCAGCGGTTCCCTGCAGCGGTCGTGCCACCGCCCGACGACACCGAGCCGCAGCCGGCAGCGGCACCGGCGGCCGCTGCAGCTTCCGTGCCGTACACCGAGGGCGACCAGCCTTCGGCGATGTCGGGCTGGACGCGCGAGGAGACGACGTACGCG
>JACCVA010000420.1 GCA_013698435.1 Nocardioidaceae bacterium
GCTCGCCGGCGACTGGTACTGGGGAAACGTCGCGATGACGGCCGCCGCGACGACCGACGGGTTCACGCTGACCACCGAAGGGGCCGCCCGTGCGTTCGTCGAGGTCGGCACGGACACCTACCGCGGCGGCAACGGCTACTTCGCGGGCGAGGAGCTGCGCGTCGTACGCCGACCCGACTCGAGTGTCTCGCACCTGGAGGTGGTGACGTTCATCTTCACCCGTACCCCCTACGACCCGCGGGCACCCATCCCTGGCGGCCTGCCCGAGCCGCTCTGACCCCGGCGTACCCGAAATTGCCGGGAGCTGCAGGCCTGTGCGGCGTGTCGCGCTGCACTTGGCCGCAATCTCGGGGGGCGGGAGCGTGGAAGGGGACGGTCAGGAGGCCTGGCTGACGCTGGACATGTTGAAGTCGGGGATGCGGAGCGTCGGGGTCGCCGTGCGCGGGAAGTAGTCGCCCCACTCTCGCGAGAACGAGCGCTGTGTCTCGCCGGCTTCGGTGAAGCGGTTCAGCAGGTCGATCGGGCTCTCGTTGAAACGGAAGTTGTTGACCGCGCCGACCACTTCGCCGCCCTCGACGAGGTAGACACCGTCACGGGTGAGGCCGGTGAGGAGCAACGTCTGCGGGTCGACCTCGCGGATGTACCACAGGCAGGTCAGCAGCAGCGCCCGCTGCGACGACGCGACGAGGTCGTCGACGCTGCCGACGCCGCCCTCGACCGACAGGCTGAGGTTGTCGATCTGCGGTGTCGTGGACAGGCCGGTCACCTCAGCGGCGTGCCGGCTGGTCAGCAGGGCGTCGAGCCGACCGTCGCGGATCCAGTCCGTGGCGTGCAGCGGCAGCCCGTTGTCGAAGACGCTTTCGGCCGAGCTCGAGGCGGTCACCAGGGCGAACGGGAGCGCGCCGACGCCGGCAGCCGCCGGGTCGGAGCGCAGGGTGACCCCGGGGCGGGCAATCTGCTCGCCGACCCTGGTGCCGCCACCGGGAGCGCTGTAGACGGTCTGGCCGTCGTGGGCGTCGCGGCCGCTGGCCGTCCAGTAGGCGTAGATCGCGAGGTCGGCCACCGCGGTGGGCGGAAGCAGCGTCTCGTAGCGGCCCGCGGGGAGGTCGAGGGTGCGCTCGGCCCAGCCGAGCCGGCGTACGAGCTCGGCGTCGAGCCCGTCGACGTCGACCTCCGAAAGCTGCTCGACGGCTTGGCCCACCCAGACCGACGACGACCAGTCGGTGGGCTTGCCGGTGATGCCGACATGACCGGTCGGCTGCTCGTGACGCAGACGCAACCCGGTCGACGTAGCGAGGTAGGTAGTCGTGACGTCGTGCTCGACGTAGCCGAAGAGCAGCCGGCCAGTCGCGCGGGAACGGTCGAACGCCTGGCCCAGCGACGTGCCGAACGCCTGTAGCACGTCGAGGTTCGTGCGACCCGGAGGCGACTCCCACTCGGCCGACTCCACACCCTCCACGAGCGGGGTGGCGTCCTCGGCGGGACCCGCGGCGCGGGCCGAGGCGTCCGCCTCCTCGACCAGCGCCTCGACCTGGCTGGTCGTCGTCGGCGATCGCGTCAGCACGCCGACAGCGGTGCCTTCGGACCCGTCGACGACCGACACCACGGTGACGCTGCTGGTGGACATCAGGCCGTTGGTGGTCAAGGTGTTGTTTGCCCACCGCAGGTTACCGGTGGACGACTCCTGCAGGATCACCACGCAGTGGTCGGCGGTCGAGGTCTCCAGGGCGTGCTCGACGAGATGCTGGGGTGTCGTCATGTCAGCGGCCCGCCTCGGTCGTGGTGTTCAGGATCGAGATGTCGCGGAAGAGAGCGGACGGACAGCCATGGCTCACTGCGGCCACCTGACCCGGCTGCGCCTTGCCGCAGTTGAAGGCGCCGTTGAGCTCCCACGTCTCCTCGCCGCCGACAGCCTCCATCGCCCCCCAGAAGTCGGTGGTCGTGCCCTGGTAGGCCGCGTCCCGCACCTGCCCCCGCAGCTCGCCGTTCTTGATCTGGTGGAACCGCTGCCCGGTGAACTGGAAGTTGTACCGCTGCATGTCGATGCTCCACGACCTGTCGCCGACGACGTAGAGGCCGTCCTCGACCTGAGAGAGCAGGTCGTGCGTGCTGACCGGGTCAGGGCTCGGTGCGATCGAGACGTTGGCCATCCGCTGGATCGGAACGTGGCCGGACGAGTCGGCGTACGCGCACCCGTTGGAGCGCCTCCAGCCCATCATCTTCGCCATCCGGCGGTCGGTCTGATAGCCGACGAGGATGCCGTCCTTGATCAGGTCCCACTGCTGGGCGACGACGCCGTCGTCGTCGTAGCCGATGGTGGCGAGCCCGTGCCGCACCGTGCGGTCACCGGTGACGTTGAGGTGCCGCGAGCCGTACCGGAGGCTGCCGAGACCGTCGAGCTTGGCGAACGACGTGCCGGCGTAGTTGGCTTCATAGCCCAGCACCCGGTCGAGCTCGGTGGCGTGGCCGATGCTCTCGTGGATGGTCAGCCACAGGTTGCTCGGATGGATCACGAGGTCGTAGTGGCCGGCGGTGACTGACGGCGCTGCCAGCTTCTCGGCGAGCAGCTCGGGGAGCGCGGCCAGCTCGCCGGACCAGTCGTGCAGCTCACCGGTCAGGTACTCCCAGCCGCGGCCGACGGGCGGCGCGATCGTGCGCATCGAGTCGATGACGCCTCGCTTTGCGTCCGCGCCGTAGACCTCGAGCTCGGGCGCGAGACGCACCCGCTGCTGCACGGTGGTGGTGCCGTGGCTGTCGGCGTAGAACTTGTTCTCCCGCACCTGCCTGACGACCGCCGACACGTGGTCGACCCCGGTGGCGGCCAGCAGGCCGTGGCTCCACTGCTCGAGCAGGCCGACCTTGTCGGCGACCGAGACGGTGAAGGGGTCGATGTCGTACTCCGACACCCACGTCTGGTCGGCGTACACCGGCTCCTCTGCGAGCTCGATGCGCTCGGCCACGATGGGCCGCGCGGCGCGGGCCACTGAGATGGCCTGCTCGGTGACACGGACGACGGCGTCCGTGGTGGGACCGACGCCGGCGGCGAAGCCCCAGGCGCCGTCGACGATGACCCGGACGCAGAAGCCGAGGACGTCGCCCTGGGAGGCGTCCACGAGTCGGCCGTCCCTGAGCGACAGGTGCTGGCTGCGCAGCCGCTCGACCCGGAAGTCGGCGTGCGCGGCGTCGAAGTCGCGGGCGCGGCTGAGTGCTGTCTCCGCCAGCTTCGACAGAGGCAGTGCCTCGAACTCAGGGTCGATCGCGTGGTTCGACGAGGACGGGTTCGACGGCATTGAGGCAGCGTAACAACGGCGGGGTTCTCGTGCGGGTGAGGCCCGGCTCGGCGGAGCCGGCGTCAGCAGCGCGCGTGGCGGAACGCCTCGGGGTGCACGTCGGTGGGGCGGTGCGGCGCGATCACGACGCCGTTGGGCAACAGCTCACCGGTGTCGTCGAAGAGCAGCACCCCGTTGCAGAGCAGGCTCCAGCCCTGTTCGGGGTGGGCGGAGATGGTGTGCGCGGCCTCGCGGTCCGACGCGTCTGCGCTGGGGCAGAGCGGCTGGTGGGAGCAAGTCATGCCCAGTGGTCCGTAGTTCACCGTTCCAGTGTGCCCCGCAGATGACACAGAACACGCGTTATGCACATTCTCTCAGGGTGTCGTTATTTCGCTGGAGGCGGCACATGCTCGGGTTATGCACCGTCGGGCGGTGCATAAATCGTCCGTTCAGCCGATGTTCAAGCGACCGGGATGTGTGTAGACGACGCAGCGTGCGCCCCGGGTGAAGCCGCAGACGGTGATGCCGGCTCGGTCGGCGAGGTCGAGGGCGAGGCTGGAGGGGCCGCCGACCGCGACGACCGTGCCGATCCGTCCGGCCACGGCCTTGCTCACGATGTCGAACCCGATCCGTCCGCTGACACACAGCAGCGCGGTCTCGTCGTAGCTGACCGTGCCGAGCTGACGCGCACCGA
>JACCVA010000431.1 GCA_013698435.1 Nocardioidaceae bacterium
TGGGCTGGAAGGAGTACGAGCTCGAGGTGATGCGCGACGGAAACGACAACACCGTGATCGTCTGCTCCATCGAGAACGTCGACCCGATGGGTGTCCACACCGGCGACTCGATCACCGTCGCCCCGGCCATGACGCTCACCGACCGCGAGTACCAGGCGATGCGCGACATGGCCATCGGGGTCATCCGGGCGGTCGGCGTGGAGACCGGCGGCTGCAACATCCAGTTCGCGGTCAACCCGGTCGACGGTCGGATGGTCGTTATCGAGATGAACCCCCGGGTGTCGCGGTCGAGTGCGCTGGCGTCGAAGGCGACCGGCTTCCCGATCGCCAAGATCGCCACCTTGGTCGCGCTCGGGTACACGCTCGACGAGATCCCCAACGACATCGCCACCCGCGAGGATGGCCGGAGCACACCTGCCAGCTTCGAGCCGGCGCTCGACTACGTCGTGGTCAAGGTGCCACGGTTCGCGTTCGAGAAGTTCCCCGCCGCCGACCCGGTGCTGACCACGCACATGAAGAGCGTCGGCGAGGCGATGGCGATCGGCCGCAACTTCACCGAGGCGCTGCAAAAAGCGCTGCGCTCGATGGAGAAGCGCGACGCTGTGTTCAGCTGGCTGGAGCCGCCCGGAGACAAGGACGATCTGCTGCGTCGCGCCGCGAGCCCGCACGACGGCCGGTTGCGGGTCGTCATGGACGCGATCCGGGCGGGGGCGACCGTCGGCGACGTGTACGCCGCCACGGGCGTCGACCCGTGGTTCGTCGACCAGCTCCTGCTGCTCAACGAGGTGGCCCAGGAGGTCGCCACCGCCGAGACGCTCACCCCAGGGTTGTTGCGGCACGCGAAGCGGCACGGCTTCTCCGACCAGCAGATCGCCGAGCTGACGGGATCGTCGGCCGAGGTGGTCCGTGGCGTGCGGAAGGCGCTGGGCGTCCGCCCGGTCTACAAGACCGTTGACACGTGTGCGGCCGAGTTCGCCGCCCGCACGCCGTACCACTACTCGACCTACGACGAGGAGAGCGAGGTCCAGCCGCGGACCCGACCCGCGGTGATCATCTTGGGCAGTGGTCCGAACCGGATCGGCCAGGGGATCGAGTTCGACTACTCCTGCGTGCACGCGTCGACGGCCCTGTCGGCCGCCGGCTACGAGACCGTGATGGTCAACTGCAACCCCGAGACGGTGTCCACCGACTACGACACTTCCGACCGGCTGTACTTCGAGCCGCTCACCCTCGAGGACGTGCTGGAGGTGGTGGCCGCGGAGACCGTGGCCGGTCCGGTGGCAGGCGTGATCGTGCAGCTGGGCGGACAGACCCCGCTCGGGCTGGCCCACGGGCTGGCCGCTGCCGGCGTACCGATCGTCGGCACCAGCCCCGACGCGATCGACCTGGCCGAGGACCGCGGCGCTTTCGGGCACGTCCTCGCCACCGCACACCTTCCCGCACCGAAGCACGGCACCGCGACCTCCTACGACGAGGCCAAGGAGGTGGCCGACGGTGTCGGCTACCCGGTGCTGGTGCGACCGTCGTTCGTCCTCGGGGGTCGCGGCATGGAGATCGTCTACGACGACACCTCCCTGCGCGCCTACATCGAGCGCGCTACCGAGATCTCACCGTCGCACCCGGTGCTGGTGGACGCGTTCCTCGACGACGCGGTCGAGATCGACGTCGACGCGTTGTTCGACGGTGCCGAGCTTTTCCTCGGCGGGGTGATGGAGCACATCGAGGAGGCCGGGATCCACTCGGGTGACTCGTCCTGCGTGCTGCCGCCCATCACGCTCGGACGGGAGGTGACCGACCGGATCCGGGTGTCGACCCGGGCGATCGCCGAGGGCGTCGGCGTCCACGGGCTGCTCAACGTCCAGTTCGCGCTCGTCTCCGACGTGCTCTACGTGCTCGAGGCCAACCCCCGGGCCTCACGGACGGTCCCTTTCGTCTCGAAGGCGACCGGCACCCCCCTTGCCAAGGCTGCCGCGCGGATCATGCTGGGCGCTACGATCGCCGACCTGCGCGCCGAAGGCATGCTGCCGTCCGAGGGAGACGGCGGCGACGTGACCGGCGCCGCCGGGGTCGCGGTCAAGGAGGCGGTGATGCCGTTCAACCGGTTCCGCACCCACGACGGGTCGGGCGTCGACACGGTGCTCGGGCCGGAGATGAGGTCGACGGGCGAGGTGATGGGGATCGACGCCGACTTCGGCACCGCGTTCGCCAAGGCCCAGGCGGCCGTCGGTGGCCTTCCGGTGTCGGGCAGGGTCTTCGTGTCGGTCGCCAACCAGGACAAGCGGCACCTGATCTTCCCGGTGAAGCGGCTGGCCGACCTCGGTTTCGAGATCCTCGCGACGCTCGGCACGGCCGAGGTACTCCGCCGCAACGGGGTCAAGTCAACCGTGGTGCGCAAGCACTCGGAGGGCGTCGGGCCCGACGGCGAACGCACCGTCGTCCAGCTGATCCACGACGCAGAGATCGACCTCGTCATCAACACCCCGCATGGCGCGACGTCTGGTGGGTCACCACGGTTCGACGGCTACGAGATCCGCACCGCGTCGGTGGCGCGAAACATCTTGTGCATCACCACCGTGCAAGGGCTCGGCGCCGCGGTGCTGGGCATCGAGGCGATGCGGGCCGGCAAGCTCGGCGTACGCTCCCTGCAGGACTGGTCAGCTGCACCGGCCGCCTCGCAGCCCGACGATGCGGCAGCGAGCGCATGAGCCCCGCGGTTGAGGCGACGGTGCCTCGCGGCCCGTTGCAGGTCGACGGCGAGGTGTTCTCGATCAAGCGCGTTGCCGACTACTTCCACCTCACCCTCGTCGCCGACGGCATCGCCGAACGCACCCGGCCGGGAAGCTTCGTCGCCCTGTCGGTCGGCGGACCGACATCGGGGACGCTGCTGCGTCGGGCGTTCTCGATCTACCGGGTGCGACCTGCCGGTGTGTACGGCGGCACTGTCGAGATCGTGTTCGCCGCCCACGGCGCCGGTACGACGTGGATGGCGCAGCTGCAGCCACACGACCCGGTGAACGTGGTCGGCCCGCTCGGCCACCCGTTCGCTCTGCCCAAGGAGCGCGTGTCGTGCGCCCTGGTCGGCGGCGGCTACGGCTCCGCGCCGTTGTTCGCCCTGGCTGAGCGGTTGCGCGAACGGCACTGTGCGGTGCACATGGTGCTCGGGGCGTCGACCGAGTCGCGGCTGTTCGGTGCGCTCGAGGCCAAGCGTGCCGCACAGTCGGTGACGGTCACCACGGTCGACGGCTCGGTCGGGATCAAGGGACTGGTTACCGACCCGCTGCCCGCGCTGATGACCCGCAACCACATCGAGGTGGTGTACTCCTGCGGCCCGATGGGCATGCTCAAGGCCGTCACAGACGTCGCGACCGCTCACGGTGCGTGGAGCCAGACCGCCGTCGAGGAGGCGATGGCGTGCGGGATCGGCGTGTGTATGACCTGCGTCCTCCCGGTCGTCGGCGACGACAACGTCACCAGGATGGTGCGGTCCTGCGTCGAGGGGCCGGTCTTCGCCGGTGACCGGGTCAGGTGGGACGACGTGGGGACCGTGCCGGCCGGCGCTTACGGAGCCCCCCGGCCAGGACGGCACGGATGACGCGGCTGCGACCAGAAGACGTCGACCTGTCGACCGTGCTTGCCGACGCCTATCTCGACAACCCGGTGATGACCGCCAGCGGCTGCGCCGCTTCAGGCCGCGAGCTGGCCCAGTTCTTCGACGTCGCCGAGCTGGGCGCCGTGGTGACGAAGTCGATCATGCGCGACCCCCGGTCGGGGCGGGCGACACCCCGGATGGCTGAGACGGCGTCCGGGATGCTCAACTCGATCGGGCTGCAGGGGCCGGGCATCGACGCGTTCTTGTCCAGTGACCTGCCATGGCTGCTGCAGCGCGACGCCAGGCCGATCGTGTCGATCGCCGGCGGGTCGCTGGGGGAGTACGCCGAGCTGGCGCGCCGGGTCGGCAACACCCCCGGAGTGGCCGCGATCGAGGTCAACATCTCGTGCCCCAACGTCGAGAACCGCGGTCTGGTGTTCGCCTGCGACCCGTTCCAGGCGGCGCGGGTGCT
>JACCVA010000483.1 GCA_013698435.1 Nocardioidaceae bacterium
TCAGAAGCCGGCCAACGCCCACGGACTGGCAGGCTGCCGCGGAGCGCGCGCCGGGCTCAGCTGCTCGACGCCGCGCTCGACGTGTTCGTCGCTCAGGGCTACCACGCCGCGGCCATGGACGACATCGCCGAGCGCGCAGGTGTCAGCAAACCCGTGCTCTACCAGCACTTCCCCGGCAAGCACGATCTCTACATCGCCCTGCTCGACTCCGCCTGCGACCAGGTTGTCGCCGAGGTGCGTGCGGCGCTCGCCAGCACCACCGACAACAAGGAGCGGGTGGCGGCGACCACCGAGGCCTTCTACGCCTACGTCGTCAAGGCGGGCGGCGCCTTCCGCCTCGTGTTCGAGTCCGACCTCACCAGCGAGCCCGCCGTGCGCGAACGCATCGACCGGGTGACGATTCTGTGCGGGGAGGCGATCGCCGAAGTCATCGCCGACGACACCGGCTGCCCGCGCGAGGTGTCACGGCTGCTGGCCGTTGCGCTGGTCGGCATGAGCCAGGTGTCGGCGCGCTTCTGGTTGCAGGCGCCGGACAACACGTTGCCGCAGCAGCAGGCGGTCGAGCTGATCTCGAGCCTGGCCTGGCGCGGCATCCGTGGCTTCCCACGGCAGGAGTGAGACAGGCGCGTCGCCGCCGGTACGCTGGCCCACGCATTGCACCGCTGCCCCCGGGACCCCCTGGGCGACGTACCTGGACGAAAGGACTCCGTGTGGAGGTCAAGATCGGCGTTTCCCACGCCGCCCGTGAGTTGACGTTCGAATCCAGCCAGTCGCCCGACGACATGCAGAAGGCGATATCCGACGCCCTGGCCGGCGACCACGGCTTGCTGGTCCTCAACGACGAGAAGGGTCGCACCCTCTACGTCCCCATCGACAAGCTGGCGTACGTCGAACTGAGCGGCGAGCAGGGCCGCCGAGTCGGTTTCGGCGCCGTCTGACCGCACCCCCGACAACCCTCGGTCATGCTCTACACCGCGATGCGAAGCGTCATCGCGCCAACCGCACGTCTCGTCTACCGGCCGCGGGTGGAGGGCCGCCACCATGTGCCGCGTCATGGCGCGGTGATCCTCGCCAGCAACCACCTCTCGTTCATCGACAGCGTGGTCATCCCCATCGTGGCTCCCCGGCCGGTCATCTTCTTGGCCAAGTCGGAGTACTTCACCGGCACCGGCGTCAAAGGCGCCGCCAGCCGCGCCTGGTTCACCGCTATCGGGTCGATCCCGGTCGAGCGCGGCGACAACCGGGCAGCCCAGGCGTCGTTGGACGCGGCGCTCGGAGTGCTCCGGAAGGGTGAGGCGTTCGGCATCTACCCCGAGGGCACCCGGTCGCGCGACGGCCGGCTCTATCGCGGCAAGACCGGCGTCGGCTGGCTGGCGCTGAAGGCGAAGGTGCCCGTGGTCCCGGTTGCACTGCTGGGCACCGAGAAGGTCCAGCCGGTCGGGAGCCGGATGCCGCGACTGCACCGCATCACCGTGCGCTTCGGTGAGCCGCTCTTCTTCGACGGCGCCACCACCTCGCCTACGCCGGCGAAGGCGCGCCGCGAGGTGACCGACCAGGTGATGGACGCGATCGCGGGATTGTCCGGCCAAGAACGCGCGGCCACCTACAACGAGTCCCCCTCGGCCGGCTGACGTCACCGGCGGCGGATCACCAGAACAGCTGAGTCGACCGTCGGCGCCGGCCGAAACGCCGTCCTCGGCACGGTCAGGCCGCGTTCGACGATGAAGTCTCGGCGGTTGCGACGGGCGGCTGGCGACCGACCGTCCACGACCTGACGCACGACGCGACGCTGGAGCACCAAGTTAGCGGTGACCAGCCGGTTGTGCGACGACAGCAGCTGGCGCAGTACTGCGTTCGTGGTCCCGTACGGCGGGTTCGCGACCACCTTGAACGGATGCCGCGGCCATCGCAGCCGGGTGACGTCGGCGCCGACGACCGTGACGTGCTGACCCGCGAACCGGCTGCGGAGAGCCTCGACACGACGCGGATGCAGCTCCACGGCAACCACCCGCGCACCGGCAGCGAGCAGCCGCACCGTCAATGCGCCCTCACCGGCGCCGACGTCGACGACGACATCTCCTGGCTCGATGCCGGCGGCCTCGACGACCCGGGACGCCCAGGTGTCAGTCAGCGCATGCCAGCCCCAGCGATCGGACTCCGGTCCCGAAGAACGCGGCCGCGCATGTCGCCGCGGTCCCCGCCCGGACACGACGGACCATCACCAGGTGGCAACTCATGGCTGCACGCTAGGCACGCAGCCACCCCCCGGCAACGCATTTACTGCCGCGGCGACCCTGGTGCCACGCCTTTGACCAGCTCAGGCTTGGAGCCCGAGGGCGGTCATCCGGGCCGTGTGGGTCTCACTGAGGCGGGCGAACATCCGACCGATCGCGGCCAGGTCCATGCCCGGGCGGTCGACCCCGCCGACCAGCAGCGCGGTCAGCGCGTCGCGTTCCGCCGCGACCCGCTGGGCCTGGCTCAAAGCCTCACCCATCAGGCGCCTGCCCCACAACGCCAGCCGGCCCGCCACCCGCGGGTCGTCGGCGATCGCTTTGCGCACCCGTTCGACGACGAACTCCGAGTGACCGGTGTCCTTCAGGGTGGCAATCACCAGCTCCCTGGTGGGCACGTCGACGTACGCCGCGATCTCGCGGTAGAAGTCGGCCGCCAGCCCGTCTCCGACATAGGCCTTGATCAGGCTCTCCAGCCAGTTCGAGGGAGCTGTGTGCGCATGGAACGCGTCCACCGGTGCATGGAACGGCTCCATCGCCTCGAACGGGTCGGCGTCGAGCTCCCGCAGCCGCGCCAGCAGCGCCTCGAAGTGGCCGAACTCCCCGGCCGCCATGGCGGCCAGCGCCACCTTGTCTTGGAGCGTCGGTGCGCTGCCGGCGTCTTCGGTGAGCCGCTCGAACGCGCTGAGTTCCGAGTACGCAAGTCCGCCCAGCAGGTCGATGACGGCGGTGCGGTACGCCGGGTCGGCGTACGCGGGCGACTGCAACAGCGAAGCGGGGCGACCTGCCTCCACCGCGCCGGTACCGGTCTCCTCGTCGCTCATGCGGTGAAGCGTAGCGAGCCGTCCACCGTGAGCCCACCGCCGCACGCGCGGCGTGCGTGGCTCGATCGCTCGGTCACAAACGATAGACTCAGAGTGAAGCGCCCCGCGCGACCTACGCGCAGAGGGCCGTCATGTGAGAAACGAGAACCCGCTCTGACCACGTTTGCAGACCTCGGTGTCATGCCCGAGATCGTCGAGGCGCTGCGCGCCGTCGACATCAGTGAAGCCTTTCCGATCCAAGAGATGACCCTGCCGATCGCCTTGGTGGGCACCGACCTCATCGGACAAGCCCGCACCGGCACCGGCAAGACCTTGGCGTTCGCCATCCCCATTCTTCAGCGCGTGATCGCTCCCAAAGATCCCGACTTCGACGAGCTCGTCGCGCCGGGCAAGCCGCAGGCGCTCGTCATCGCACCGACCCGCGAGCTCGCTCTTCAGGTTGCCGGCGACCTGACTCTGGCCGGCAAGAAGCGCGGCACGCGCACCTTAACCGTCTACGGCGGCGTTCCCTATGAGCCCCAACTCGACGCCCTCGCCAGCGGCGTCGACATCGTGGTCGGCACCCCGGGCAGACTCCTCGACCTCGCCGGGCGCAGGACGCTCGACCTTTCGCACGTCAAGGTGTTGGTCCTCGACGAGGCAGACGAGATGCTCGACCTCGGGTTTCTGCCCGACGTGGAGCGTCTCATCGCCAAGACACCCGAGCTGCGCCAGACAATGCTGTTCTCGGCGACCATGCGGGGCGAGGTCATCGGGCTTGCTCGCACGCACATGCGCCACCCGGTCAACATCAGAGCAGAGTCGGCGACCGACTCCGAGACGGTGCCGCTGACCGCACAGTTCGTCTACCAGGTGCACGACATGGACAAGACCGAGATTATCGCGCGGGTGATGCAGGCCGAGAACCGTGGGCTTTCGCTGGTGTTCACCCGCACCAAGCGGGCAGCCCAACGTGTTGCCGAAGACCTGTTGGACCGCGGCTTCCCCGCTGCGCCGCTGCACGGTGACATGGCCCAGGTCGCCCGGGAGAAGGCGTTGAAGCGCTTCCGCGACGGCACCGTCGAGATCCTCGTCGCCACCGATGTCGCTGCCCGGGGCATCGACGTCGTCGGCATCACCCACGTCATCAACTACTCGTGTCCCGAGGACGAGAAGACCTACATCCACCGCATCGGCCGTACCGGCCGCGCGGGTGCCTCTGGTGCTGCGATCACGTTCGTCGACTGGGCCGACCTCACCCGGTGGAAGGTCATCAACAAGCTCATCGACCTTCCCTACGAGAACCCCGTCGAGACCTACTCGACGAGCGAGAACCTCTTCCACGACCAGGGCATCCCCGCGGGTGCCAAGGGCAGGGTGGGCGAACCGGCGCCACGCGACGAGGCCGGCAACAAGGAACCTCAGCGGTCCGGTCGCGGCGCCGAGCGCGGCCGGGGCGACCGCAAGGGCAGCCGAGACCAGGGCGGCTCAGGCCGGTCACGCGACCGCAGCCGTGAGCGCACCCGCACGCGCAGCGGGCAACGTGCGGGCTCAGACGCCGGCTCCGACGGCGCCGCCTTGACGGTGGACGCCGGTAGTGACCGGCAGACCGCCGACTCGACCACCGGTCAGGCCCGCAGCCGCCGGAACCGCTCACGCAACCGCACCCGGTCAGGCGACAAGGTCAGCAAGGCCGACAGCTGAGCTGAGCGCTGCCAGCGCGACGGTGCGGTCAGTCGGCAACGACGACCGTGGTGCCCACCGATGCGAAAGCCCACAGGGCCTTGGCATCTCCCACCCACTGGCGGATGCACCCCGAGGACAGCGGCGTACCGAGCTCGCTGCGTGACTGGGCAGGGGCACCGTTGCGGTGTTCGGGGATGTCGTGGAATCCGATCGCCGAGCGCTCACCGGCGGCAAAGCGCACCATGTAGTCCATGGTG
>JACCVA010000010.1 GCA_013698435.1 Nocardioidaceae bacterium
CGTCTCGGGCTCGTCAAGTCCTCCCTGGCGCTGCTGGCTCAGCACCTTCGTCCGACCGACACCATCGCCGTCGTCACCTACGAGTCCACCGCGCGCCCGCTGCTCGAACCCACCCCGATCAGCGACACCGAAGCAATCCTGGCGGCCATCGACGACCTGCGGCCGGGCGGCAGCACCAACCTGGAAGCCGGACTGAAGCTCGGTTACCGGCAGGCACGGGCGGCGTACAGCGACGATGCCGTCAACGCGGTGATCCTGGCCTCCGACGGCGTCGCCAACGTCGGGACCACCGGCCCCGGCGCGATCAGCACCGAGATCCGGCGGGCCGGCAGCGAAGGCATCCACCTGGTCACGGTCGGCTACGGCATGGGCAACTACAACGACCACCTGATGGAGCAGCTCGCGGACCAGGGCGACGGGTTCTACGCCTACGTCGATACGTACGCCGAGGCCGAGCGACTCTTCGTCGAGGACCTCACCGGCACGCTCACGCCGGTGGCCAAGGAGGCGAAGGTGCAGGTGGCCTTCGACCCGGCACTGGTGTCGTCGTACCGGCTGGTCGGCTACGAGAACCGCGAACTCGCCGACGACGACTTCACCGACAACTCGGTGGACGCCGGTGAGATCGGAGCCGGTCACGACGTGACCGCGCTCTACGAGGTGCGGCTGGTCGCCGACGCGCCCGCGAACGTCGAGCTCGGTGACGTGACCTTGCGTTGGGAGTCAGCCGACTCCGGTGAGATCGACGAGCAGTCGAGCACGCTCGCAGCAGTTGACCCCACCGCCGAGCCTGCCGACGAGCTCCTGCTCGCCGCCACGGTCGCCGACTTCGCCCAGCTTCTCAAGCAGGCCCCGCCGGTCAGCGACCGGCAGCTCGACTTCGACGACCTCGCCCAGCGCGCCGACGCACTGACTGCCCGCGGAGTCGACGGCGCGGCAGCGCTCAGTGACCTGATCACCCAGGCACGCACGGCACGCTGAGCCCTGGCGACCTGACGGCGCCGCGCCGGCTACTGCTCGGCGTTCCACCGGTCGATCGTCGGGGTGCCTCGGTCGAAGCTCAGCACGCTCACCTTCGCGGTGTCGAGGGGAAGGTGCGCCCCCACCGCGACCGGCTGGTCGATCCAGCGGGCGGCCAGCGTACGGAGGATGTGCCCGTGGGCGAACAGCAGCACCCGGCCGCCGGCGTCGCGGCACCGTGAGATGACGCGGTCCACACGCACCTTGGTCTCGTCCGGTGACTCGCCGTTCGGGGCGCCGTCGGTCCAGACCGACCAGTCCGGCCGCTCGATCTGAATGTCTGCGCGGGTGCGGCCCTCGTAGTCGCCGTAGTTCCACTCGGCGAGATCCTCGTCGATCGTCACGTTGGCGACCTCGGTGAGCTCGGCCGTATGCCGGGCCCGCAGGCGAGGGCTGCACAGCACCAGGCCGAAGGTGGTGCCGGACAGCTTGTCCTTCAAGGCCGTCGCGGCCGCCACCCCTTCCGTGGTCAGTGGCAGGTCGGTGGTGCCGGTGTGGCGGCCGGACTTGCTCCATTCGGTCTCGCCGTGGCGCACCAGCCAGACCTGGGTCTCCTGCTCGTCTTCCTCCATGCGCGGGACTCTAACCGGTCGGCCGTTGCCGCGTTCAGTCGCGCGGGCGCGGCTCGGGCCGGCCCGGCTCGTCCCCGCCGCGCGCGTCGAGGTAGCTCTGCTTGGGCACCATCACCTTGCGCTTGAAGATGCACACGACGGTGCCGTTCTGGTTGTAACCGATCGTCTCGACGTAGACGACACCCCGGTCGTCCTTCGACGTGCTCTCCCACTTGTCGAGCACGGTCGTCTGGCCGTAGATGGTGTCGCCGTGGAACGTCGGGGCGACGTGGCGCAGGGACTCCACCTCCAGGTTGGCGATGGCCTTGCCGGAGACGTCGGGCACGCTCATCCCCAGCAGCAGCGAGTAGACATAGTTGCCCACCACCACGTTCTTGCCGAACTGTGTGGTGTCCTCGGCGTAATGGGAGTCGAGGTGCAGCGGGTGGTGGTTCATCGTCAGCAGGCAGAAGAGATGGTCGTCGTACTCCGTGACCGTCTTGCCGGGCCAGTGCTTGTAGGTCGCTCCTACCTCGAACTCCTCGTAGCTGCGGCCGAACTGCATCGTGACTCCTCCGCGACGGGATGGGTGGGCTGCCGTGGTGGATCAGTCGGTGCGCAGCGCCAGCCGGCCGAGCTGGTTGCGCGCGTCCTCGGCGACCTGCGGCTGGCACAGCAGCTCGTACGACGTGGCTACCACCTGGGTACTGGACGTGAAGTCGCGCTTTCCGCCGGTGGCGGCATACCCCAGCATCCCCGACAGCGCCCCCACTCCGGCACCGAAGACGGCAGCAAAGATCAGCACCCATAGCGACACGTCGCCGCCACCGAAGACGGTCAGCAGGGCGCCCATGAAGAGGCCCCACAGGGTGCCGGTGATCGCACCGGCCTGGATGACCTTGCCCCTCGTGAGGCGACCCGTGACACGCTCCACGAGGCGCAGGTCGGTGCCGACGATGGTGACGTTCTCCACCGGGAACTCGTTGTCCGACAGGTAGTCCACGGCCTCCTGGGCCTTGGCGTACGTCGGGTAGCTGCCGATCGACATCCCGGTCGGCAGCTGCGGAAGTGGTGGTGGCGCGGGCATGGTGACTCCTTCGTGTGCAGTGGGCCCATCATCCCACGGCGTCCTGAGCTGACGCTGTGCGCGGCGTCGGCTCGCGGCGTCAACGGAGCTTGTAGTCCTCCATGAGACGGCGGCCGATGATCATGCGCTGGATGTCGGCGGTGCCCTCGCCGATCAACAGCATCGGTGCCTCACGGTAGAGCCGCTCGATCTCGTACTCCTTGGAGTAGCCGTAGCCGCCGTGGATGCGAAAAGAGTCCTCGACGACCTGGGAGCAGTACTCCGACGCGAGGTACTTCGCCATCCCGGCCTCGAGGTCGTTGCGTTCGCCGGAGTCCTTCTTCTTGGCGGCGCGTACCATCATCTGGTGGCCGGCCTCGACCTTGGTCGCCATCTCCGCAAGCCGGAAGAGCACCGCCTGGTGCTCGGCGATCTTCTTGCCGAACGTCTCGCGCTGCTGCGCATAGGCGACGCCGAGCTCGAACGCACGCCAGGCCACCCCGCAGCCGCGGGCAGCGACGTTGACCCGGCCGACCTCGACACCGTCCATCATCTGGTAGAAACCGCTGCCGGGGTCTCCGCCGAGGATGCGGTCGGCGGACATCTCCAGGTGGTCGAGGATGAGCTCGGTCGAGTCGACGCCCTTGTAGCCCATCTTGTCGATCTTGCCGGGGACGGTCAGGCCCGGCATGACCTCGCCGAAGCCGGCCGGCTTCTCGATGAGAAACGTCGTCATGTTCTTGTAGACGGACTCCGCCCCCGTGTCGGTCTTCACGAGCACCGCCACCAGCGTCGACGTACCCCCGTTGGTGATCCACATCTTCTGACCGTCGACGACCCAGGTCTGGTCGTCCTTCTGGGTGGCCTTGGTCCGGATCGCTGACACGTCGGAGCCACAGCCCGGCTCGGACATCGAGAACGCACCGCGGATCTCACCCGTGGCCATCTTCGGCAGGAAGTGCTGCTTCTGCTCCTCGGTTCCGTGCTGCATCAGCATGTACGCGACGATGAAGTGGGTGTTGATGATGCCGGAGACGCTCATCCAGCCGCGGGCGATCTCCTCGACCACCAACGCATACGTCAACAGCGACTCGCCCGACCCGCCGTACTCCTCGGGGATGGTGAGACCGAAGA
>JACCVA010000016.1 GCA_013698435.1 Nocardioidaceae bacterium
TGCCCCACGCCGAGTTCCCCCTGGGTCCCTTCACGCCCTTCGACGGCAACCCGATCCTGCGGCCTCAGGGGGATACGTGGGAGTCGGCGAGCGTGTACAACCCTGCCGCCGTTGTCAAAGACGACCGGGTGGTGCTCTTGTACCGGGCACACGCCGAGGACGTCGTGTCGCACGTAGGTCTCGCCTTCAGCGATGACGGGTTCCGGTTCGAGCGACACCCTGACCCGGTCTTGTCGCCGACGGAGGACTACGAGAGCCACGGCTGCGAAGACCCTCGAGTCACCGAGATTGGCGGCACCTACTACCTCACCTACACAGGCTGGGGTGACAAGTCCGTCCAGCTCTGTCTGGCAACTTCGACCGACCTGTTCACCTGGACCAAGCATGGACCGTTGTTTCCCGACTTCAATACCTTCCTTCCGGAGGGCGACGCCTCGTCCGCGCCATGGAGCAAGGCTGGCGGAATCCTGCCGATCCCGATCGACGGCAGGTATCTGATGTACTTCGGGGAGGGCTCGATCTGGTACGCCTGGTCGGAGGACCTCATTCACTGGACCCCTGGCCCGAACGACGAGCCGATCATGACCCCGACTCCACCCGGAACCTTCGGCTCGTTCCTGGTCGAAGTCGGTCCCCCGCCGATCATGACCAACAACGGCCTGATCCTGCTGCTCCACAACGCGGCCGTGAAGCACCCTGACGGATCGGTCCGCTACACCTGCGGCCAGCTATTGTTCTCGCCGAAGGACCCGACGAGGATCCTGGCTCAGATGAACTACCCGTGGCTCGGGCCGGAGACCTTTGAGGACACCCATGGGCTGGTGGCGAACGTGACGTTCGTCGAGGGGCTGGTGCATCTCCGCGACACCTGGTTCGCCTACTACGGGCAGAGCGACTCGACCCTGGGCGTGGCCACGTATCGCGTGGGTGACCGGTACTGGACTGCCGCGAACGTACCCACGTGACTTCGTGGCTTGCTGGCAGCCCGCACAAGCGCTGGCTCGAGACCGAGAGCGACCGGCTGCTGCAGTTCAGTAGGGCTTCGCGCCATCCAGACGGCGGGTTCGCCTGGCTCGACTCCACCGGGCGCCCAGAGCTCGATCGCCCCGTCGAGCTCTGGGTCACGTGCCGGATGACCCATGTCTTCGCACTCGGTCACCTGATGGGCCGGCCGGGTTGCGGCGCCCTGGTCGACCATGGCGTGCGCGCCCTCAACGACCGGTTCTACGACGCCAGGAACTCTGGCTGGTACGCAGCCGTCGACCAAGCCGGTCCCACGTCAACAGCCAAGACCGCGTACGAGCATGCCTTTGTGGTCCTTGCGGCAGCCAGCGCCACCGCAGCGGGTCGGGCAGGCGCCTGCGATCTGCTCGACGAAGCCCTCAACGTGATGCTCACCCGGTTCTGGGACAACACTCACGGCATGGTCGTCGAGGAGTGGGACGAGACCTGGACCACCGTGGATGAGTACCGCGGCGTCAACGCAAACATGCACACGGTCGAGGCGCTGCTTGCCGCCGCGGACGTAACGCAGGATCGGGGTCTGGTCCAGACAGCGCTCCGAATCGTCGAGCGCGTCGTACACGACCTCGCCCGGTCCCACCATTGGCGGATTCCCGAGCATTTCGACAGCCGGTGGAACCCGCTGCTCGACTACAACGTCGACCATCCAGCTCACCCGTTCCGCCCGTTCGGCTCTACGGTCGGACACTCTCTCGAGTGGAGCCGGTTGGCCTTGCATGTCCGTGCTGCGCTGGGCGAGGAGGCGGCGCCGACCTGGCTGCTCGACGACGCTCGCGCACTCTTTGACGCCGCGCTGCGGGACGGGTGGTCCGTGGACGGCGCGGAAGGTTTTCTCTACACGGTCGACTGGAACGGTCAGCCTGTCGTCAGGGAACGAATGCACTGGGTGGTCGCCGAGGCGACTGCGACCGCTGCCGCCCTTCACCAGGCGACCGGGGAGGCGGCCTACGCCGACTGGTACGAGCGGTGGTGGGATCACATTGCGGCGCGCTTCATCGACCATGACCTCGGAGGATGGCACCACGAACTTGACGTGAGCGCCCGGCCGAGCGGTTTGGTGTGGAGCGGTAAGCCGGACTCCTACCACGCGCTGCAGGCGACACTCCTCCCCCGGCTCCCGCCCACTCCGTCACTGGCCACGGCCTTGCGCGACGGTTTGCTCGACTGACGATGTGGCGAGCGACGGCGCGTTCAGAGTCTGCATGACCCTTCCACTGCCACTCACCCACGGGGTTGACAACTGCATCCAAGATCAGGTCCATGGTTTCAATGCCGTCGATAGTCACCTTTGGCGGGAGCTCGAAGTTGACGTACCAGCCAAGGAACGTGCCCTCGACATCCCAGCCCAGGCTCGTGTTGCGGAACGCGCGAATGGATGTGCGCCCCGCTGACCTGAGTGGGTTCCGCCACGAGCCGTGTCACGAACGCCTCGCCGATGGAGCGTTTCGCATGGTCCGACGCCACCACGGTAGGAAGACTCGCCGCCGAGGCTGGCCTCTCATTGGAAGCCACCACCCCCGGCGAACTGGCGATAGGGGCCACCTCTCCCGAGGCCTACGTCATGGCCGGGCAAGAGCATCCGATGGCTCTAGCAGCGCGGCAGGCCATGCAGCAGCCCGAAGTGGACACCGAGGTACGACAAGCAATGACAGCGGTCCTGCGTGCGGCCAACGAAGATGCCGCCGCCTTCCTCGTCCACAGCCCCTACGTCGTGCATGAGCTGAGCCATCATTCCGGAGCCAAAACCGCCCGGTAGTAGCGATCCGACCGCCTATTCGAGAGCGATCCGACCACCAAGCAGGCGATATCTCGAGCAACTCGGTCGGCCGCTGCTCAGCCCACGAGAGGGACCGCAAACCAATTGCCCAACGGCACCTATGGCGCGTCGGGTTCGAGCTGCAAGGATGGAGCGCGGCTGCGTGGCGCGGCTGATGACGTTCGTCGATGCCGACGTGGCCGGCTACGCGGAGCTCCAGTACGGCGCCGCGAAGGGCCGCGACCGCTTGGTCATCCTGACCACACTCGGCAGTGGCATCGGCTCGGCGCTGCTCTGGCACGGCGTGCTGGTGCCCAACACGGAGCTCGGTCACCTGGAGATCGACGGCCACGACGCCGAATCCCGCGCCGACATCAGCGCCCGGGAGGAGTACCTGTCCTGGGAGGAGTGGGCCGTGCGGCCCACGGCCTACTACCGGACCCTGGAGCTGGAGCTC
The DNA here is from genome assembly GCA_013698435.1 of Nocardioidaceae bacterium. Lineage (GTDB taxonomy): Bacteria > Actinomycetota > Actinomycetes > Propionibacteriales > Nocardioidaceae > JACDHG01. The sequence goes on from JACCVA010000016.1 coordinate 3,237, forward strand.
ATCGACTGCGCACTGCAGTGCGACCACGAAGACCTCGCAACCTGTCCGAGGTTTCAGGAAATGCTCGCCGGCGACGTCACGCGTCCGCAGGGATCAGCTCAACCCCTCGGGTTTGCCGAACCTCACGGCGGACACGAATGACGCGAACGCCTTGCGATTAAGTCGCCTTTCTCGGCATACATTTACCGGCAGGTCTGGTGAACTTTCTGCGGGTTCTCGGGCAGGCTCCGCTCGTGCAACGGGGGATCAGCCGGCCGGCGGCGACCAAAGTCGTGGTGGTCCTGCTTGCCTGCGCCGTCGCGGGTGGCGCATTCGTCGCGGTCCAGGCCGCCGGTCACCTAAGGGCCGCAGCGAAGCCGGGCGCGCCGAGCGCCGGCCACGCGCCTGCACTCGGCAGCAAGCGCCCCAACGTGATGGTCGTGACGATGGACGACATGCGCTGGGACGAGGTCAAGTACCTCCCGAGCGTGCAGCGCTACGTCCGGGACCGGGGCTGCGGTTCACCAACTCGTTCTCGCCGTACCCGCAGTGCTGCCCGACGCGTACGTCGTTCCTGCTCGGTGAGTACTCCCACGACCACCACGTGCTCCACCACGTGCTCCACCACGAAGCGCCCTACGGCTCCGGCTCGGGCAGCCTTCGCGGCCGCACCCTCGCCACGTCGCTGAAGCGGGTCGGCTACCACACCGCGATGGGGGGCAAGTACCTCAACAAGTACGGCGTGATGCCCTTGCGGGTCACCGGCCAGTCGTCGCCGCGCTACGTGGCCGCCAGCTGGCCCGACTGGATGAGCAGGGCTGGACACGAACTGGCTCCCCGGGTCGCCGTACCGACTGGTTTCGCTCCTGGCTCCACAGAGTCGCCGGATCCCGCGGCGCGTGACCTCCGATCCCGCTACGAACCTCCCGAAGCAATCGGCATACGGGCAACCGGAACCCCTCCGGTTGACCGGGCCGCTTGTGTGCTCCCGAACCGACTCAGGACGGCGATTGGGCCGTGAGTTGCGCGTCGAGTTCGGCCCGGAGGACGTCGAAGTCGATGCCCGCGTCGGCCATGACCTTGGCGGCCAGGCCCCCGCCTTCGCGTAACAGGCCGAGCAAGAGATGACCGTCGGCAATACGATCCGCCTTCAGGCGGAGCGCCTCCCGCAGCGACAGCTCGAGAACCTTCTTGGCCCGGGCGGTGAAGGAGGCGTGTCGGCCGCTGGTCAGGCGTCCCGTCCGGGTCCGGGCCGGTTCGCGATCCAGCGCTCCGGGACCGAATGCTGCCTCGACCTTTTCCCTGATGGTCGACAGGTCAATGCCGATCGTCTCCAGTGCGTCGGCGTCCAACTCGCCCGGTCCACAGTCGGCTGTTCCGAGTAGGC
>JACCVA010000021.1 GCA_013698435.1 Nocardioidaceae bacterium
GATGCGCCAAGTCAGCGATCACGTCCCAGCTGCGGTCCCGGCTGCCGTCGTTGACGAGGACGACCTCGTATGACAGGCCCTCCCGCTCGAAGACCTCGATGAGCTGCTCGACCGTGGTGCCGACGAGTCCCTCGCTGTTGTAGACAGGGACGACGACCGAATAGTTGAACGCCCGGCGGTCCCCGGGACGCTTGGGCGACATGCCGACGAAGCGGATCGTCGGCTGCCTTCGGTCATCATGGTCCATGAGTCGATAGCTTCAGGTGGGAGGCGGGAGGTCGAGTTGAGGATATGGCATGGCGACACGACTGACGCATCGGCGCGCTCCGGCGCACTGATCGGCGCTGACGGCTTGTGGTACGTCGGTGCGACGGTGACGGGTGCGGTGTTGATCACGGTCACGGCGCTCAACCAGCCCTTCAACCAGAACGAGCTGGCACAGATGGCACCGTACGGCAGCGACGACCTGTCGACGATCGCGTCCGGCACACGTCAGCCGCCGCTCGACCCCTGGTTGGGTTCGCTCGTGCAGCATCTGCTGGGGGAAGGCCAGCTCCGTCAGCGGCTGGTGCCAGTGGTCGCCGGAATCGGGGCACTCCTCGTGATGGCTTTCTTGTTACGCCGTCTGGGGCTTGGTCTCGCCGGCGCTTTTGGAATCTGGCTCATGGCCACCGCCCCGTTGATGGTTCGCTACAGCGCATACACCCGTCCCTACGCCCTTCCGCTCTTCTTGATGATCCTCTTCGTCTACGCCGCCATGCGTTGGCTGGATGTACGAAGCAAGGCCTGGCTCACGGTGGCTGGCGTCGCCGCGGTATGTCTTCCGCTGTCGCGGGTGCCAGAGCCCACCGCCTTCTTGATGACGACGATGGCGACACTGTGCTGGCTGTGCTGGCGCCGGCGCCTCGCGTGGAGTGCAGCGTGGCCAGTGGTAGCCATCGCGGGCGCGGCGATGCTCGCGGTCGGCTACCCGATGTTCCGCTCCCTAAAGGCATCGGCAAGCGGGTACTACGACCCAAGCCCCGCAGGCATCGTGAACCGGTTCCCTGACGGCGCTCATGAGATCGCCACGGGCCTGCTGCCTCTCCTGGGCTCATGGTTGCCCTGGTGGCCGATATCCGTGCTCGTGCTGATCTCTGCACTTCTGGTCCCAGCCTCGCGCCGCCGGCTCGCGGGATGGTGGTTCGTCTGGCCACTTCTGGCGGCACCGGTTGCCTTCGCGCTGGCGTACCACTTTGTGGCCCCGGTCGACTTCACCCGCCTCCCCTACCGCGCTCGTGCCGCCATCTTCTTCGTCCCGGCCTTCGTCTTGGTCGTCTCCGCCCTCGCGGCAGCCGTTGCCGATGCAGCGAACCGCTCCCGGACGAAAGTCGCCCTGGCTGCCCTGCTTGGCGCGGCGCTGGTCGGGCAGCTGCCCGTCACGGCGAGGGCGCTCTGGCGCGATGACTCTCCAGACTTCGCCCGCGTGGGTGAGATGCTCGACGCAACGGTGCCGGAGGACGGGATTGTCTTGTACGACCGGCCGGCAGGGCCGGACGACGACCACATGGGGTTCCTTGCCCCGAAGCGTTATCTCGAGGATTCAGAGCAGGTCGTCGAGACGAGCCAACTGGCACATCAACCAAGGCGGCTGTCCGACTCCGGTCCTATCTACCTGCTGGTCAACGGCCAGTGCACCTCGGGCTCCTGCGGCAGCGAGCCGGTTTCATGGGACGACCAGGTTGCGGGTTGGCACATCAAGGCCAGGCTCGAGCGCTTCACACTGTATGCGCCGTCGGACGGCCAGTCAGGTCGCAACGGAGCGATCGCGGCTCTCAGGTCCCTTGGACACGCCCTGGGACCGGAGGTGGGGTTCCGTCAGACGTTCGCCGCGGCCGCGCTGCTGCAACGCATGGGTCATGCGGCCGAAGGAGATGCGCTCGTGCAGCAGATGTACGCGGATGCGGACGCTGAGACCGCCGCCTTGATCCGGGAAGCGGCAGAGCGCAAAGGGCTGGACCCGTTCCGCTGACGCGCGTCTCCCGGTCAATGCGTCTGGACGGGCGCATGTCCGCGTATCATCGCCCCAGCGCCGTCACTGCTAGGACACGTCAGGGGGAGCACGTGACCAGCACCAGGGCCCAGCAGTCGACGGCTCTACCCCAGGAGGTTTCGCGGGGGGTCCGCGACACCTGGTGGTACGTCGGTGCCGTCGTGCTGGGCGGCGTCCTCTGCGTCCTGGCGGCCCTCAACCAGCCGTTCAACCAAAACGAGCTAAAACAGATAGGGCCCTACGGCAGCAACGACCTCTCGACGATCACGTCGGGCACCCGGCAGCCACCGCTCGACCCGCTGCTGGGCTCGCTGGTTCAGCACCTGCTGGGTGAGGGCCAGCTGCGGCAACGGCTGGTGCCGGTCCTAGCCGGCATCGGCACGCTCGTCGTGATGGCTCTGCTGCTGCGTAAGCTCGGACTCGGTCTCAGCGGCGCGTTCGCGCTGTGGACGATGGCCACAGCCCCACTGCTGGTCCGCTACAGCGCCTACACCCGGCCCTACGCGCTGCCGCTGTTTCTCAGCGTTCTATTCGTATATGCCGGCCAGCGATGGCTCGACGACCGCCGCAAGTGGTGGCTTGCGGTCGCCTGTCTCGCCGCTACCGGACTTCCGCTGTCACGGGTGCCCGAGCCGACCATCTTCTTGGCGACGACGGCAGCAACGGTCACCGCGATGGCGTGGCGAGGACGGCTGGTGTGGTCGTTGGCATGGCCACTCGCGGCCATCCCTCTTGCCGCCCTGGCAACTGTCGGCTACCCGATGTACCGGTCGCTTGCCGGCCAGTCGGAGAACATCTGGGACCCCAGCATCTCGGGCGTCATCGACAGGTTCCCCACGGGGGTGGAGGAGATCTACAACGGTTTGCTTCCCCTCTTGGCCGAGTGGATGCCCTGGTGGCCGTTCACTCTGCTCGTTGTCATCGCTGCATTCGTGGTACCCGCTGCGCGTCGACGACTCCTGCAATGGTGGTTCGTGTGGCCGCTCCTGGCGGCACCGGTCGTCTTCGTCCTCGCCTACCACTTCATGAACCCCTTCCCTTTCGATATAAGGCCCTACCGTCCTCGGATGGCCATGTTCTTCGTTCCTGGGATCGGCCTCATGGTGGCGGCACTCGCAGCGACCGTCGCCGAGGCAACTGCCTGGCCAGGTCGCGTTCGCGTCGGTGTTGGCGCATTCTTGGCTGCCGTCCTCGTCGGTCAGCTGCCTGGCACAGCTTCGGTTCTTCTGGAGAACGAGGCCGCGGACTTCGAGCAGGCAGCCTACGTGCTCACTCACGACCTTCCGCCTGATGCGATCGTGTTGTACGACACCGCCTCTAGGATCGGTCGTTGGCACCAGCCGTTCACGGCCAAGGCGCGTTACATGGACGACAAACCCTTCGTCGCTCAGATGTCGACACTGCCGAGTAAAGCCAACAGAGTCCCCAAGGACGGCCCGGTGTATCTGCTCTTTCTCGACAGCGAGTGCGCATTCTCCGTGGTGTGCGACGAGCCACCGGCGCCATGGGACGGCCAGGTTGACGGATGGCGGATCGCGAAGAGGTTCGACAAGTTCACCCTGTACGAGTCAGACCGCCCCCTGATCGGGCGAGCAGGCGCGATCACGGCACTACGCGACTTCGCCGACTCCCTGGGGCCTGACTACGGTGCCTTGGAGACATTCGCCGCGGCGGCGCTGCTCAAGCTCCAGGGGCGACCTGCCGAGGGGCAGCGGCTGATTCATCAGTTGTACGCGGAGGCAAGCCCAGAGCTAGAGGCCCGGATCAAGCGAAACGCCGAGGCAGACGGTCTTGACCCGTTCGCCTGACGTGGAGCCACACATGAGCACGCTCAAGACCCCACGTCCGGCGAAGGGCATTCAGCGAGCCGATTGTTGATCTGACGACACTCTTGCACTTCCTGCTCGAGCTCTGTAACCCTCGCGCGCAGCGCACGCACCTTGGCGAGCGCCTTCTCCTAGCCGGTTGATCCGTGGGCTCAGCCAGCAGCTTGGAGCCGCCTCCCCCGACATTTGGCGTGTTCGCCACCCAGGCGCTTGAAAGGCACGTCCGAGGCGCGCACTCACCGGAGAACACACGAGTTGGGACTAGGGTTCGTGTCATGGTGGAGGGCCTGCACGTCGTCGGTGCCGGGTTGCCGCGCACCGGTACGCGCTCCTTGCGTGCTGCGTTGGAACGGCTGCTCGGAGGCACCTGCTACCACATGTCGACGCTGCGGGAGCGCGGCTACATGGACGTTTCGACGTTCACTGCGGCCGCACAGGGCTCACGAGTGGAGTGGAATGGCGTCTTCGACGGGTGCCGCTCCGCTGTGGATTTTCCGGCCAGTGCGGTCTGGCGGGAACTGGCCTGCGAGTATCCACGATCGCTGATCCTGCTCTCAGAGCGCGACAGTGCTGATGCCTGGTGGCGCAGTGCCGACGCGACCATATTGGAGAAGAGGCGCCAGATCGCAGCTGGCCTCGATACGGCAGATGAGGTCGAGCGAGCCTGGTTCGCGATGACCGAGGCACTCTTCACCAAGACGTTAGGTTCGGATTGGGACAACCCCGAGACGGCCAAGACCCGCTATGAGCGTTGGAACAGCGACGTGCGCGCGTCCGCCCCGGCTGACCGTCTGCTGGTGTGGCGACCAGGCGACGGCTGGGTACAGCTGTGCGAAGCGCTCAACCTGCCCATCCCCGACGAGCCGTTTCCCCACCTGAACACAACAGACGAGTTCAGAGGTGACAAGGGATTGAGTGGTTCGGTCGCGCAGGACGAGTAACGCTGACCATCCAGCCGACGTAGCATCGCTGCGGTCCGACTGGTTTGGGCCGAGGCAAGCCCGATGGCAACCCCGCGCGGACCGCCATCCCACCACTACCGAGTTTCGACGAGCTTCTCGGAATCAGGTTGCTTTTCGCGCTGATTGCTGTCGCCTGCGTGTGCGTCGTCTTCCTTCTCGGGCCAGAACTGTTCGCGTCAGCACTTGCCGGACGTGGTCGTCACTGCGAGAAGCGATCAGCAACCCGCGAGACGGCTGACGGCCCCGCTCGAGAGAGCCTAGGGCGACACAGACGGACATCACGATCTGGCCTCGCGTGCCCTCGCCCGGTGTCGCCATGCGTATATTGGTCCGGGCGCTGCCGGGGGGCACTTGGGGGAAGCCATGAGCACCACGACCGGGAGGTTGTCGCGCGTTGCGCCGATGCGACGCGTCTCTGACGCGGCCTGGTACGCCGGGTCGGTGGTCGTCGGAGCGATCCTGGTCGTCATGGCTGCCCTCCAGCAGCCGTTCAACGAGAACGAGCTCAAGCAGATGGCGCCCTACGCCAGCGGTAGCCTGCATCAGATCATCGGGGAAACCCGACAGCCCCCACTCGACCCGTTGCTCGGCGCCATGGTCCAGCATCTGCTCGGCGAGGGCCAGCTTCGGCAGCGGTTGGTGCCAGTGCTCGCGGGGATTGGCGCGCTGGCCGTGATGGGGCTGCTGTTGCGCCGTCTAGGCGTCGGCGTCGTCGGCGCGTTTGCCCTCTTGGTGATGGCCACCGCACCACTGTTCGTCCGCTACTCCGCCTACAGCCGGCCGTATGCCCTGCCGATGTTTCTCATGGTGATCTTCGTCTACGCCGCCCAGGGCTGGCTCGACACCCATGCACGACGGTGGCTGGTCCTGGCCGCGGTCGCGACCCTCGCGCTGCTGCTGGCCCGGGTGCCCGAGCCGGTGATGTTCCTGTTGACCACCATGGTGTCGCTGGCGTGGTTCGCCTTTCGCGGCCGGCTCTCGTGGTCACAGGTCTGGCCACTCATCGCCATCCCCGCGGTCGGCCTGATGGCAGTGGGATACCCGACGTTTCGCGCGCTGAGGTCGCAGACGGGCGGATCAACCCTCGACTCCACGCTGTCCCGGTTCACGTCACGGTTCGACAGGAGCCTGCACCAGCTCGTCACCGAGTTCGCCTCGCTGATCGCCTCCTCCTTTCCCTGGTGGCCGATCACCTTGGCGGTGATCGTGGCAGCGTTTGCCTGGCCGGTGTCGAGGCGCCGGCTCCTCGGCTGGTGGTTCCTCTTCCCGCTGCTGGTACCTCCGACCGCCTGGGTGCTCATCTACCACTTCCTGAGTCCGTACTCCCTGCAGACGCTGCCGTACCGTGCGCGCTCGGCGCTCTTCTTCGTCCCTGCCTACACGGTGGTGGTGCTGGCACTCGCCGCGGGAGTGGTCGAGACGGTCCACCGAGCCGACCGACGGCTACGGGCGGGCTTGGCGGTGGTGCTCGCAGCGGCCCTGGTCACCCAGCTGCCTGCCACCGGTCGCGTCCTCGTACAGGACTTATCGCCGGACGTCGGCGAGGCCGCAGCCGTCCTCACCCGACTTCCTGAAGACGCGATCGTGCTCTACGACACCCCGAGCCCGTCCGGTTACTGGCACCAGCCCTTTCGTGCCCGACCCAGGTACCTGGGCGACCGGCCGGAGGTACTGCAGGTCAGCCAGCTGATGAGGCATCCGAAGTCGGTGCCCCCACAGGGGCCGGTCTACTTGTTGATGCTTGACAGCGAGTGCGCCTACTCCACGGTGTGCGACGAGGCTCCTGCGGACTGGAACGGCGAGGTGGGCGGTTGGCGGGTGGTCCGGCGGTTCGACAGGTACACGTTGTACGAGCCGCGCGCCCCGTTGTCCGGAAGGGTTGGCGTCCTTCAGGCCCTGCGGGACTTCGCGGCGTCGCTGGGCCCCGACCTGGGCTCCGGGGAGACCTTCGGGGCGGCTGCTCTGCTGAAGCTGCGCGGGCGCTCGCGCGAAGGCAAGTCGCTCATCAACCAGATGTACGAGGACGCGGAGCCGGGAGCCGAGGAACGGATCCGCCACAACGCCGAGCGTCGGAACCAAGACCCCTTTCAGCACTGAGGGCGAAGTACCGCTACATCGCCGCCTCGGGCGGTGTCACCCGCTCAACGCCCTGCCCGGGTCCAGCCCGCGAGCAGTCTGGTGGCGAGACCAGCCCTGCCTTGCGCCGGTGACGGGTCATTCGCCTCACTTTGCATCGCAGCTCTCACCTTGCGGACCGCCTTCCGTCGCGCGAGCTTGGCCTCAGCAGCGGCCACGTCGTGGGCGATGGCCACTGCGTCGTCGAACAGCGAGCGGTAGCGCTCGCTCAGCTCGTCAAGGCCGTTCTCGGCTTCCGCGTCCGAGCCGCGCCGTTCGCCGATCCGGCTGCACAGCCGCCAGGTGTCATCGGCGATGTCCCGCAACGCCTCAGGTACGTCGAGGTCTGCCCAGGTCACTTGGTGCCGCCGGAGAGCGGGGTCGATGAACTCGTCGACCTCATGGCGAGCGCCCATCTCGATTCCTGTGTTGAGATGCAAGTCGAAGTCCTGCTGGATGCCCCTCATCACGGGACGCCAGTCGTCGAGAAGGTCCTCGTAACGGACGAAGGCCCGAGTCTTGCCGCGCGTCTGGCGCTCGGTAATAAGGCTTGCGTTGACCCAGCGCGCCACACTCAAAACTTGGTAGCGGCGCACCTCCAAGCTGTCGCCCTTGGCGTAGTACGTCGCTCTGCTTCCTACCACCTCGGCTGGGTGGCGCAGCATGGCGACGAACGATGTAGGCGTGTCGAGGCGTGACGCCGCTGACTCCCACAGCAGCGGCATCCACGTGGACCGCGGGTCCTTGACGACGATCTGCGGCGCACGCCGGAGCTCTTCGGTCAGCCACGCCACGATCTCGCCCTCGTGCTTCGCCGTGATCTCCGCCTGCACGCGGTCGAAGGCATCAGGCCGTGCGTCGAACGTGTCGACGGTAGCCCGTTCAAGGATCCGGCGGTGAAAGTCGATCGCCCACTTGGGCTCGAAAAAGCCCCGCGGGTTGGACGCGTTCGCGCCGAGAGAAGGTTGAGGAGAATGGAGGCCGAGGTAGTTGAGGCCTCCCGACATCGTGCTCGTCCCGCTTCGGCCGGCCCCCGTTACGAGCACGAATCGTCGCGGTGCGGACTGAACCAGATCGAGGTCTGATGCCGCCGGCGGGTCAGCCACGGTGACTCCTCACGGTCGGACGCTTGGGCGCTGGAAGCCTACTTGCTACTTGCTCGGCCAACCCGACCACCTGGACAGAGGAGCGAGGCGTTCCACGGGGCGCATGCCTCAGCTGCGCGGCGGTAGGGTGACGCCAGCACCGCCGGGATAAACAGGGGACGGACAGCCACACATGAACGCCACGATGCCGGTGCGACGCTTCACCGGTGAAGTTCTCAGGCGGCTCGGTGGCCGTCGAGTCGAACAACGCCTCAGCGAAGATGCTCCGTCTCGGCCTCCGGTGGTGAGCGTGATCGTTCCCGTCTACAACGTCGAGGCCTACATCGACCAATGCCTCACCAGTGTCCGCGAGCAGCGGTACCACCACCTCGAGATCATCGTCGTCGACGACGGTTCACCCGACGGGTCCGTCGCGATAGTCGAGCGGCACGCCGCCGAGGACTCGCGAATCCGCCTCATCCGCCGGCCGAACGGCGGGCTGGGCGCCGCCCGCAACACCGGCATCAAGCACGCCACCGGTGCCTACCTGACCTTCGTCGATTCAGACGACGTCCTACCTCATGGAGCCATCAGCGCCATGGTCGGGTCAGCGCAGCGGACCGGATCCGACATGGTGGTAGGTGCGGCGCTGCGTTTCAACTCGAAGCGACGCTGGCAGCTGGACTGGGTTGAGCTTCACCGCGAAGCCCGGGTAGGTCTTGTCGCAGCGGAGTTTCCCGAAATCATTCGGAATAACTACACCTGGGGCAAGCTCTACCGCACCGCGTTCTGGCGACGGTGCGGACTGTGGTTCCGAGAAGGCGTCGCCTACGAGGACCAGCCGCTCGTCACGCAGCTCTATCTTCAGGCGACGAAGTTCGACGTCGTGACAGCGGCGGTGTACAACTGGCGGCTGCGCGACGACCGCAGCTCGATCAGCCAGCAGACCCACACTTTGCGCGACCTGCGGGACCGGGTCAGCGCCTGGGACCTCGGCATCACAGCACTCCACGGCAAGGCCCCACAGGCCGTGTATGAGGCCTGGCTCCGGTCTCTCTACGCCACTCACTTCCACTGGTATCTCAAGAGCGACTCCACGGTCGACGACGAGTACTGGCACACGCTGCGCGATGCGATCCGCCGGGTCGCGCAGACGGCTCCCGAGACCGTCCTGCTGGACATCGACCCACCGCTGCGGGTGGCGGTGGAGCTGGCCCGTCGCGACTACCGCGACGAGTTCCACGAGTTCAAGCGCCGCGGGGGGTACTACGCCACCCACTTCCCCAGCGTCTTGGAACCCGACGGCGTCATCCTCGAGCTGCCGACGTACGACGACGCCAACGTGGATCTCCCCCGTGAGCTCTACCGCCTGCGCGACGACGAGACGTCGGTGGTGCACCGGCTCGACAACGCCTGCTGGACCGGCTCCGGCGACCTGCATGTCGAGGGTTGGGCCTACTTCCGGTCGGTCGATCTGAGCGAGCGGTCGACGACGATCCGGGTGCTGCTGCGCAACGACCACAGCGGTGAGGAAGTGGCCGCCGTGGCCACCGAGAACCCGCGTCGCACGTTGTTCCCGCCGGTGCAGGACACGTGGGCCGACTACGGTCGTGCCGCCTTCGCCGCTGACGTCGCCATCGGAGACCGGCTGAACCAGGCAACGGCCGGGAGACCCGGCCGTTGGACCGTGCTGCTGCAGGTGCAGACGGACCGGCTTGATCGGACGCTGCCGGCGACGGCGGTGCTGCCCGGCGGATCCGCGGCGCACCTCCCGCCGCTCCCCGCAGCCGAAGGCTTCTGGCACCGCAGCGACCTCAGGAGAGGCCGCAGCTTCCAGCTCCACCACCTGCCGCTGCTGGTCGTCGTCGAGCAGGCGAGGGTGGACGAGGCGACCCTGAGCGGCCGGCTCAGGCTCAACACCCCCGGCAAGGTCGCCGGACTGCGGCTGGTGAACACCGACTCCGGTGAGGTCGTGGACCTGTCCACCGCAAAACTCGGCGACGACGGCGATTTCTCTTTCGAGGTGCCGCCCGCCATCACTGCCGAGCCGACGAGCACCATGGGTGCATCGGCCGTGTGGTCGCTGCGTGCGCTGATGGCGTCCGGCAAGACGATCCTCGTCACGGCGCCAACCGGGTTCGAAGAGCCGCTCGAGTCACGCAAGGGCCCCTCGATCATGTCGTGGCGCCCCTCCCACCGTGGTGCCCTCACGCTTCAGGTGTCAGCGACAACCGTGGTGCTTGAGTCGGCTCGCCTCGACGGCTCCCTGTTGACCGTCACCGGAAGGACTCCTTGCCTGGACCGCGCCCAGGTGACGCTGCAGCTGGTGTCGGTCCAGGCGCAGTCCCTGCCCACCACGGCAAGCGCCGAGGGCGGACGGTTCCGGGTCGCGCTGCCGCTCAGGTGGCGGGCGTGGCGATACGGCGAGGTGGTGTTGCCATCCAGCCAGTACGCGCTGACGTTCGCCGTCCAGGGTCCGAACGGAGACGCCGCCGGCGAGGCACAGGTCAGCGAAGAGCTGACATCACAGTTCCCCGCCAGTCACGCGAACGACCAGGTAGCCCTCACGTTGACACGCGGACCTGGCCGCACGCTTCGGGTGCAGCTGGTGCCGCCGGTGGCACCCGAGATCCGGGGCCGCTTTCACATCAACCGGCTCGAGCGGGCGCACCTCGCGCTCACGTCAGCGGACACCTCCGAGGAACGCGACGGGCTCCTCATCGAGACCAACTTCGGTGAGATCGCCGGCTGCAACGGAATCGGCATCCAGCGCGAGCTGCAACGACGTGGCGCGGACGTGAAGGTGTACTGGACGGTCAAGGACTACTCGGTGGTCGTCCCGCCGGGCGGCATTGCGCTGGTGCGCAACAGCCTGGAGTGGTTCGACAAGCTCCGCACCGCCAAGTACCTGGTCGACAACATGTACCAACCGCCGTACCACCGACGACCGCCGGGACAGACGATCGTCGCGACGTTCCACGGCTACCCCTTCAAGCGCATGGGCGCGCCTCACTGGGAGAACATGCAGTTCTCCCAGGCACTCATCGACTCGTTCCACCTCAGGTCAAGCGAGTGGGACTACCTCGTGTCCCCCGCCCGCTATGCGACGCCGCTGCTGACCCGCGACTTCCACTACGACGGACAGGTGCTGGAGATCGGCTATCCACGCAACGACGTGCTGGTGTCTGCGGAGGCCGACGCCATCCGCGCCGAGACCCGAGCCTCACTGGGGATTCCGGACCACGTGACGGTCGTGCTGTACGCCCCGACGTTTCGCGACTACCTGTCCGAGGACGACCACCACGCCAGCATGGGGACGTTCCTCGACGCGTCGGAGCTGGTGGACAAGCTCGGCGACGACCACTGGCTGTTGATCCGCGGCCACGCCTTCCACGCCCGGACCAGCGAGCGGCCGGAGACCACGGACCGCATCATCGACGTCACGGACTATGCCGATCCTGCCGACCTCTACCTTGCCTCGGACGCGGCAATCCTGGACTACTCGTCACTGCGCTTCGACTACGCCGTCACGGGGAAGCCGATGATCTTCTTGGTGCCTGATCTGGAGCTGTACCAGGCCACGCGCGGGTGGCTGCTCGACTATCCCGCGACCGCTCCTGGGCCTCTCGTACGGACGACCGCCGAGGTGGCCACGGCCCTCTCCGAGCTCGACTCCGTCGTTGCCGAGTACGGCGGGGCCTACGAGAAGTTCCGCGCGTCCTACCTCGATCTCGAGGACGGCCGTGCGTCCGCGAGGTTTGTCGATGCTGTGTTCGTGCCCCGTGGAGACGCGCCACCTGCAGACGGCGGTTCAGGGCGCGTCTGAGCCCAGGTCGATCGTCTCATCGAAGCTCGACACTTGAGGGTCCATCCGGCGCAGGTCGACGACGTGACCGGTGTCCTTGGACAGCAGCAGGTCGAGCGATGCCGTGGCCACCAGCTTGGGGTCGAGCAGCGAGCCGGCCGGCTCCTTGCCGAAGGCCTTCGTACGCATCGGTGTGCCGGTGCGCTCGGGGTTGATGCAGTTGACGCGGACGCCCAGTGGCGCCCACTCGTCGGCAAGCGCCTGGGTCAGGTTGACCACGGCCGCCTTGGCGGAGGAGTACAGGCTGTACCCAGCACGGCCACGTGTGTAGGAGCTCGACGTGAAGAGGAGCAGGCTTCCACCGGTGGCCTCGAGGTGCGGCAGGGCCTCCTGCGCGATCAGGATCGGGGCCAGGTAGTTGATCTCCGTCGCGGAGTAGATCGTCTCCTCCGAGGTAGAGGCCAGCGTGCCCCTAGGCAGCACCGCAGCCGTGTTGACGACGAAGTCGATGCGTCCGTGCTGTGCGAGGACGCTGTCGATGGCCGCCGCGACGTCTTCCCTTCGCTCGACATGGGTGCGCGTGGTGGAGCGACTGAACGTCACCACGTCTGCCCCGTGGTCCCTCGCCAGCGCCGCAATGTCGGCTCCGATGCCGTAGCTGCCACCGAAGACGACCAGGGTCTTGCCGGCGAGCGCCTCTCGATAGGCGTCCTCGGTGCGGCCATGCGGCAGGTCCTGGCTCGTCAGCTGGAACAGCTTGTCGACGAGGTAGACGTCGATAGGCTCGGTCACCTTCATGTTTCGTTCGTCGCCCCGCACGACCCAGATCGGCACGTCGGGCAGGTACCTGAGCACGACCGTGCAGTCGTCGGTCGCCTCGAAGCCGGGGTCTTGTCTGGCGAGCTCATATGCCTGACGCAGCACCGAGGCCCGAAACGCCTGAGGGGTCTGCCCGCGCCGCAGGGCGCCGCGGGGCGGGATGTCGGAGATCGTGTTGGACGCGTCGACCTCGATGATCGTGTCGGCAGACGGAATGGCCACGTCCACCGCGTCGTAGCGGTCCAGCGCGTCGTAGCACTCGTCGATGATGCGGTCGCTGACGAGCGGTCGCACCGCGTCGTGCAGGAGCAGCTTGCAGTCGCGATCTCCGATGGCCTCGAGCGCCCGCGCCGTTGTGCCGTTGCGGGTGTCTGCGCCCTCGAGGATCTGGCTGACCTTGGTGTAGTTGCCGCTCCTCACTACCTGTCGGACCACGTCGAGATGGCCGACCGCCATCATGATGATGATCTCGTCGACGCGTGGATGCTGATCGAGGGTGGCGATCACGTGCTCGATCACCGGACGGCCGGCGATCTTGATGAGCTGCTTGGGGATGTCGAGCCCGAGCCTCGTCCCCACACCCCCGGCGAGGACGACTGCGACATTGCTGTCCGGCTCCGACGTCACGGCCGCCTCGACAGCAGCCGCGTGGTCCGGGACTTCAGTCCTGCGGCCACTTGTCGCGGCGACCGGGTGGCCCGTCGGTCGGACCCTCCCTCGGAACGCGCCGGCTCGACCGGGCGGGTCGCCGTGTCGCGTGCGACCTGCGCCTTGCGTTGCTCGTTCTTGATCTGCTTCAGCACCTTGCGACGCTCCTTGGCGCGGGCGGCATTGAGGCTGGAGCGCACCATGGTCTCGGCTTGACCGTAGAGAACCACGTACTCCGCTCGAAGCTCGTCGAGCTCAGCTGCCGAGTCGGCGACTGCCTCGCCGTCGACATCGATCGCACGGGCCTCGAGGGCGACATAGGTTCTTTCAGCCAGCTCACACAACGACTCAGGGACGTCGAAGCCGTCCCAGCTGCGCTCGGTCCGGCGCAGCTGAGGGTCGACGAGTGCGTCGGCGGCCGCGAGCTCCTCTTCGCTGCG
>JACCVA010000045.1 GCA_013698435.1 Nocardioidaceae bacterium
AGGCGGCGGCTTCCTCGTCGTCCCCGCCCTGGTGCTCGCGCTGGCGCTGCCCATGGAGTACGCCGTCGGCACCTCCCTGGTGGTCGTCGTGCTCACCAGCGCAGCCGCCCTCGCGGTGCGCGCCGGCTCGGTGGTCCAGCCCGACTGGTGGCTGGTCCTCGCCCTCACCGGCGCCTCGGCCGTGGGCGGCTACGCGGGCGCCCGGGTCGCCGACCGCACTGACACCCGCAAGCTCTCGGGCGCCTTCACCGTCCTGGTGCTCATGGTCGCGGTCTACACCGCGGTCCGCGCCCTGCCCGCCCTGATCTGATCCCCTGTCTCCTCCCCGGAAAGTGACGTCATGACGACGATCGACGAACCGCGCCGCCTGTCTCCCGCGCCCCTGGAACCGCCCGCCTCAAGACCCAATCCGCTCGGCCGCCTCGGCGTCTGGGTCGCCGACCACGCCCGCCTCAAACACCGCCACGCCAGGGAGACGCGTCGCGCCGCGTCGTCGATTACCTCAGATGGACCACCACGTGGGGCGCCACATCCTCTGTGTAGAGCACGCGGAGAGCAGGGTCCATCACTCAGGCGGTCGCCCTCTGCTCGTTGGTCAAGGCCGGAAGTCGAACCAGGAAGGAAGCTCCCCCTTCAGAACAGTTGTCGACACTGACGTCCCCTCCGTGCGCATGCACCAGCGCGGCGACCACAGCGAGTCCGATACCCGACCCACCCGTTCGCACCTCGTTGCCCCTGTAGAAGCGTTCGAAGACATGCGGGAGGTCCGCAGCTGCGATTCCTGGGCCGTCGTCGTCCACGCAGAGCTCGACCCATCCGTCTGCGTGTCGCGTCGATACGGTCACGGATCCTCCGGCGGGCACGAACTTCACGGCGTTGGTCAGCAGGTTGGTGACGACCTGCTGAAGTCTCACCTTGTCACCTGAGACGGCGGTCGGTTCCGTGCGCAGGGCTAAATTCAGCCGCTGTTCCTCGTACCGGTGTCCCAGTCCTGAGGCGGCCCTTTCGACGATGTCGGCGAGATCGACCGTCTCGCGGTGCAGATCGAACTCGACACTGTCGGCCGACGTCATCGTCTCCAGGTCAGCGGTCAGGCGACCGAGACGCAGCGTCTCTTCGTGCAAGGAGTTGAGCACCACGGGGCTCGGTTCGACGACACCGTCCTGAATCGCCTCCACCTGGCTACGCAGGACAGCCAACGGTGTCCGCAACTCGTGTGCGACGTCCGCCGCGAACGCGCGGCGCACTGCGTCCTCTCGCGCGACGGAATCGACGAGGTCGTTGAAGGCCCGGGCCAGCTGTGAGATCTCATCATCGCCGGGCACCTCCGCCCGTCGAGTTCGATCACCAGCTTGAAGGTCACGAGCGACGCTGGTGAGCTCGATGATTGGTCGGACCGTCCGACGGGCGACGATCACGCCTGCACCGACCCCGATGGTCCCTCCCATCAATGCCCCGAGGGCGAGGAGCCAATTGACGGAGCGACGAAATCCCTGGTCGACCAGGGGGACCGTGCCCTCCGGCAGCGCGACGAAGAGCTCACCGATCTCTCGTCCACGCAGTGTGAGGGGGACCTGCTCTTGAGGAAGGAGAGGGCCAGCCGCGGCCATCTCGCGATGCATTCGTGCCATCCCCGGTCCCATCTGGCTGTCCGCCAGGGACCACACCAGCTTGCCTGATGGGTCGACAAGGCGGACCCCCGCGCCCGTCATCGCGATCGCCGGAGCCAACTGGTCGAGCCGCCCAAGCTGCCATCCCCGCCCTGGTTCGTAAGCGGAAGTGAAGGCGCTTGCCAGCTGACCCTCACGAACTGATCGTTGCTGGTCAAGGTAGGTGTCGAACCGACCACCGAACGCCAGGTTGATCAGGATCGCGGTCAGCAGTGCCGACCCGAAACCGATCACGACGAACGCTGACGTCAGTCGCCGTCCGAGGCTGCTAGTCATCAGCGGCCTGGTCGAACTTGTAACCGATGCCGGGCACGGTTCGAACAAACTCGGGTTGGCGAGGATCCTCGCCGAGCTTGCGCCTCAGGTTCTTGACGTGTGCGTCGACGGTTCGTTCGTAGCCGTCGTAGTCATCGCCCTGAAGCCGGGTGACGAGCTCGAATCGGGACCAAGCGCGTCCGGGCCGAGATGTGAGCGCGGCGAGCAGATCGAATTCTGTTCGTGTGAGCTCCAATACCACTGCCTCCAGGATGACTTCGCGGCTGTCCAGGTCCACGACCAACCGTCCTTGCCCGTACGACGCCTGAGCTGGTCGGAAACCTCCCGCCCG
>JACCVA010000049.1 GCA_013698435.1 Nocardioidaceae bacterium
TGGGCGGGACTCGCCGAGGACGACGACCGGCTCCCGATCTACGAGATCTACGGCTGGCTGAGCTACCTGCTCGAGTCACTCATCGACGCAGCGAGGGTCTGAGGATCGGCGTGGAGGCGACCTGGGTCGATCCCCAACCGCTCAGACGCGTCGTCGACCGGCTTCGCAGTGGCTCCCTCGATCTTGATGTGTACGTCGACGAGCTCTGCGACCGGATCGAGGGCGCAGAGACCGACGTGCAGGCCTACGTCGAGGAGCCCGCTCGGCGGGAGCGTCTGCACGCCGAGGTCGGCGAGCTCGATCAGCGGTGGCCCGACGTCGAGCGTCGGCCGCCCCTTTTCGGCGTACCGGTGGCGGTCAAGGACATCGTGCGAGTCGACGGGTTGCCGACGAGCGCCGGCTCTTTGGTGCCTCCAGAGGCGCTGGCTGGGCCGCAGGCGGTCATGGTCGACCGGCTGCGTGACGCCGGTGCGCTGGTCGCCGGCAAGAGCGTCACCGCCGAGTTCGCCCACTTCGCCCCCGGTCCGACGCGCAACCCGCAGGACCTGACTCGCACGCCAGGCGGGTCGAGCAGTGGCTCGGCCGCCGCGGTGGCCGCGGGTACCACAGTTCTCGCAACCGGCACCCAAACCGTCGGGTCGGTGGTGCGCCCGGCCGCGTTCTGTGGCGTCGTCGGCTGGAAGTCGACGCATGGGCGGGTGCCGAAGGACGGTGTGATCGACCACTCGCCGTCGCTCGACGCGATCGGGATGTTCGCCTCCGATGTCGACGGGGTGACCGTGGCCGCGCAGGCGTTGTGCCACGACTGGGCTGATCCTTCCGCCGTGGACCGCCTCGTGCTCGGGCTGCCGGTGGGGGAGTACCTCGACCAGGTCGAGGTGGAGGCGCTGATCGGGTTCTCGCGCCAGCTCGACGCGCTGCGCAGGGCCGGGCACGAGGTGGTCGACGTACCGTTTGACGACCTGCTCGGACCGTATCCGCAGCTGCTCGCCCACAACCTGACCGTCAACCGCTACGAGCTGGCCGCTACCCACGAGAAGTGGTTCGACGAGTACCGAGAGCACTACCGCCCCGAGACGGTGGCGGGGATCGAGCTCGGCCGGAGCATCAACGGCTCGGCGTACGCCGAGGCATCCGAGCATCTGCAGCAGCTGCGCGCCGACCTCGACGACCGTTTCGCGGCCGCGGGGGTCCACCTGCTCGTCGCCCCGGCCGCACTCGGCCCGGCCCCGGGAGGGATCGACAGCACCGGTGACCCGGCGATGGCGCTGCCCTGGACGTACGCCGGCGTACCCGCCATCAGCCTGCCGGGAGCCACCACCGCAGTCGGCCTGCCGCTGGGTTTGCAGCTCATCGCGCCCGCCGGCTCCGACGAGGCGCTGCTCGCGGCCGCGGCCGCCGTCGAACCCGTCCTACGCGCCTGACTTTCCGACGCCCCTTTTCCGATTCGTCCGACTGGCTGCCGCTCATGTTGTCTGCGGTTGGCCGGACGAATCTGGGGCCTCTCGATTCGTCCGACTGAGTGCCGCTCAAGTTCTCCACGACCGCCCGGACGAATCGGGAGCGCACGCCGACATCTCAGGATCCGGACGACCTTCAGGTACGCCGACGTGGGCGCGAGCCCGCCCGTACCCTGGCTCGGTGATGAAGATCAGCGGTGAGATCCGCGACGCAATCGTCGCCCACGCTCGCCGCGACCATCCCGACGAGGCATGCGGGATCGTGGCCGGGGCCGAGGGGAGCGACGAGCCGACCCGGTGGGTGCCGATGCTCAACGCCGCCAGGTCTGCGACGTTCTTCGAGTTCGACTCGTCCGAACTGCTCGCCCTCTACCGCGAGCTCGACGAGCGAGACGAGGTGCCGGTCGTGATCTATCACTCGCACACCTCGACGCAGGCCTATCCGTCGCGTACTGACATCGGTCTGGCGATGGAACCGCAAGCGCATTACGTGCTCGTGTCGACCCGCGAATGCGGCAATGGTGACGGGCCGGTGGAATTTCGCTCGTTCAGAATTGTTGACGGAAACGTCAGCGAAGAAGACGTCGAGCTCGTCGGCGGAACAGGCACCGTTCGCCGCGACCAGGAAGGCACCGCACGCCATGGCAGTTGAAGTCCGGATCCCGACAATCCTGCGCACCTACACCGACGGCGCCAAAGCCGTCGACGGGCACGGGGACACCGTCGCCGAGGTGATCAACGACCTCGAGTCACGCCACGGCGGCATCAAGGAGCGGCTCGTCGAGGCCGGCGACCTGCGGCGCTTCATCAACGTCTACGTCAACGACGAGGACGTCCGGTTCACCGGCGGCGTCGAGACGCCCGTCAAGGACGGCGACACCGTCGTGGTCCTGCCGGCTGTCGCCGGCGGCTGAGCAGCGCGGTGAGGTACGACGACCTGCTCGACTCGGTGGGCAACACACCGCTCGTCGGCCTTCCGCGGCTGTCGCCGTCCCCCGACGTACGCCTGTGGGCAAAGCTCGAGGACCAGAACCCCACCGGCTCGATCAAGGACCGCGCTGCGCTGAGGATGCTCGTCGAGGCGGAGAAGGACGGGCGGCTGCACCCCGGCTGCACGATCCTCGAGCCCACGTCGGGCAATACGGGGATCTCACTGGCGATGGTGGCGAAGATTCGCGGCTACCGGCTGGTCTGCGTGATGCCGGAGAACACGTCGATCGAGCGGCGTCAGCTGCTGGCGGTCTGGGGCGCCGAGATCGTGGACTCCCCGGCGGCGGGCGGCTCCAACGAGGCGGTGCGCGTCGCCAAGGGTATGGCCGCCGAGCACCCCGACTGGGTGATGCTCTACCAGTACGGCAACCCGGCCAACGCGGCCGCACACTACGACACAACCGGTCCGGAGATTCTTGCCGACCTGCCCTCCATCACCCACTTCGTCGCCGGCCTCGGCACGACCGGCACCCTGATGGGGGTGGGCCGGTTCTTCCGTGAGCACAAGCCGGACGTGCGGATCGTCGCCGCGGAGCCGCGATACGGCGAGCTCGTCTACGGCCTGCGCAACCTCGACGAGGGCTTCGTGCCTGAGCTGTATGACGAGTCGCTGATCGACGCACGCTTCTCGGTCGGGCCACGCGACGCCGTACGCCGGACCCGGGAGCTGCTCGAGCAGGAGGGCATCTTCGCCGGCATCTCTACCGGTGCGATCCTGCACGCGGCGCTGGCGCAGGCGGCCACGTCGGTCAGGGCCGCGGAGTCGGCCGACATCGTGCTGGTGGTCTGCGACGGCGGCTGGAAGTACCTGTCGACGGGTGCCTACGAAGGCACGATCGACGAGGCCGAGGACCGCCTCGAAGGCCAACTCTGGGCGTGAAACTTCGTACGCCGAGGCGATAAGGGACACGCATGCCACATCCTGCTCGTTCGCGGCCTGTAGCAGTCGGATGGACTCGGGGTAGGCTTCCCCCGGAACCAACCCCTTCTCTGCGAGGTTGTCGTGCGCGAGATCGTCGTCTTCAGTGGCAGCGCCCATCGCGGGCTCGCCCGCTCGATCTGCGCCTCGCTCGGGGTCAGGCCGTCACCTGTGGAGGTCACCCGCTTCAGCAACGACTGCCTGCAGGTTCAGCTTCAGGCGAACTGCCGTCAGCGAGACGTCTACATCGTTCAGCCGCTGGTGCCGCCGACGCAGGAGCACCTGATGGAGCTGCTGCTGATGATCGACGCCGCCAAAGGCGCCTCGGCCGCGCAGATCACGGCCGTCATCCCCTTCTACGCGTACGCCCGTTCGGACAAGAAGGACTCCTCCCGCATCTCGCTCGGTGGCCGACTGGTGGCCGACATGCTGCTCGCGGCCGGCGTTAACCGCATCCTCACGATGACCCTTCACGCACCGCAGGTGCACGGGTTCTTCTCCGTGCCGGTCGATCACCTGACCGCACTGGGCATTCTCGCCGAACACTTCCGCGACCGTGACCTCAGCGACACCGTCGTCGTCTCACCCGACCTCGGCAACGCCAAGACCGCGACGTTGTTCGCACGGCTCCTCGGGCTGCCTGTCGCCGCAGGAAGCAAGCAAAGGCTCGGTGACGACGCGGTGGTCATCGACGCCATCGTCGGTGACGTCGCCGGCAAGAAGGCAATCGTGCTCGACGACGAGATCGCCACCGGTGGCTCGATCGTCGAGCTGCTCGACAAGCTGGGCGAGCTCGGCTGCGTAGAGGCGGCGGTGGCCTGCACTCATGGCCTCTTCGTCGACAAGGCGGTGGCGCGGCTGCGCGACCACCCCGCGATCACTGAGGTCGTCACCACCGACACGGTCCCTCCGCCAGCGGACTGGCCGGAGCTCAAGATCCGCACGGTCGCGGGGCTCTTCGCCGAGGCCATCTCGCGGGTGCATGCGGGGGAGTCCGTCAGCTCACTGTTCGACGGGGTCGACCCCACCCATGCGCCGCCCCAGCCGACACTGCCCTTCGACGAAGCGTAGCGGCGGCTCCGCGAGACGATGTGTTCTGCGTCCCAAGCGCAGCCAAATGCCCCGTCGTCGTCGTACGCTCGCAACCGTGGCGGACGCTCCCATCGGCATCTTCGACTCCGGCTTCGGCGGCCTGACGGTCGCTCGCGCCGTGCTCGACCAGCTCCCGCACGAACCGGTGCTGTACCTCGGCGACACGGCCCGCCAGCCGTACGGCCCCAAACCCATCGGCGAGGTGCGCGAGTACGCCCTGGAGTGCCTCGACCATCTCGTCGAGCGCGGCGTCAAAGCCCTGGTGATCGCCTGCAACTCCGCCAGCGCCGCCATGCTGCGCGACGCCCGCGAGCGCTACCCGGTGCCCGTCGTCGAGGTGATCTTTCCCGCCACCCG
>JACCVA010000059.1 GCA_013698435.1 Nocardioidaceae bacterium
TCAGTACGTGCCGCACCCGCACGCATGCCGCCGACGTCGACACCGGCCACGCGGGTGTCGGCAGGCAGCCGGTCCCCGGCGAGGAGGTAGCCGACGCCGTAGAGCGCCGCCACTAGCACGGCGAAGCCCACCAAGAACACGGTCGCGAAGCGCACGTCGTGCGTCTTCGGCAAGTCGTCGACGTAGACCTTGCGCCGTGGCCAGAGCCTCATCGCTGCCAGCTCCCCCAACCGGCCGTCACGATCACCAGCAGGCTCCCCAGCAGCAGGAACCCGTTGCCCAACCAGTCGTTGATGATGAGGAGGTCACCGCCAGGACCTCCCGCCAGCAGGTAGGCGATGCCGACGAGCCACCCGGCAGCCGCTGCGAACCCGGCGGCCGACGTCCACACCCGGGCGAGCCAGACGCCGGACGCAGACCCGCCGATGCCGAGGGCGACGCCCCATGGCAGCGCGAGCGGCCCGGGGCGCCATACGCCGCGCGAGACCCACGATGCGAGCAGCGCGACCACCACCCCGGCGATGCCGATCGCCAGATATCCGACGAGCCGAGCGGCACCGGAGCCGCGAGCAGCCGACCTAGGTGCTGAGCTCACGCGGGCGTCGCGCGCGTCGCGGGCCTCGCGGAGCTGTGCGGCGGTCGGCATGAGATCACGTCAACCCGGCGAACAGGTCAGTCTCGCGACCACCGGCGTTGTCGGACGGTGCCGGCTGTCCCTTGACGATGCGGTAGAACTCCATCGACCAGACTTGGTTGCCGACGTTGTTGGACAGCGCGAAGAACGGTCCGTCGAGAGTGATCTGAGTGGCGTGGGCCGCCATCGCGGCCAGCTTGGCCACGACCTGGTCAACGCCGTCGATCTCTGCCGTGATCAGCTCATCGGGTGTGACGAAGGGTGGCAGCGGACCCTCCGGGTCCATCCCCTCGAACGTCGTGGTGTCGCCGCTGGCGCGCAGCCGGCGCAGCCCCTCGCGCATCCGCTCCTCCGACATGGAGTTCCAGTAGATCTTCGCGATCTCCCAGGGCTCTCCGAGGTCGAGCCGGTACGACGGGGCCGCGGCAAGCGCGGCTGCGTACATCGCGACCCGGTGCGCCTGGACGTGGTCAGGGTGCCCGTAGCCGCCTCGCTCGTCGTAGGTCAGCAGCACCTGTGGCCGCACCTCGCGGATCACGCTGACCAGCTCGTTGCTGGCCTCGGTCAGGTCGGCCCGCCAGAACGTGTCGTCGCGCACCGTCGGTGGAGCGATCGCGAAACCGCTGTCGTCTGTCGCCATGCCGGTGTCTCGCCAGCGGCCGGCGCCCCCGAGGAACCGGTGGTCGGTCACCCCCAGCTCCTTCATCGCCGCCTCGAGCTCGCCGATGCGGTGCTGCCCGAGTGCGTCGTCGCGGTCGGAGGCCAGGTGTGCCAGCGAGTCGACGAGCACCTCGCCCTCCTCGCCGAGCGTGCAGGTGACGAGCGTGACGTGAGCACCTTCGGCGACATATCTCGCCATCGTCACGCCGTTGCCGATCGTCTCGTCGTCGGGGTGCGCGTGCACCAGCAGCAGGCGTCGGCCAGGCAAGGCGGCAGTCATGAGCGTCAGGATACGTGCAGGCACCGTCAAGCCCTTGCCGCTTGCGGCTGAACCACGCCGACCTGGCTCGGGCACTCTCCGGCTTGCCCGGTGTCGCTCGCCGACCTGTGTCGAAGGACGTACGCCGGATGGCCGCACCAACGCGTGCGTCTGCCGAGGTCTGTCGGAAGACGCACGCGGCCAACCGTCCCAGGTAGCCGTCTGCCGCCATCTGTCGGACGACGCACGCGGGCAGACTCCCCTCCCGCGATCAGGTCAGCAGCGCCCGGATGGCGGGGACCCGCGTCCGGAGCGCGGCCAACGCCGCATCCGTGCGGGCAGGCTCACCGACCCTTCCGAGGTTCAGCATGCCCTCGTCACCAGCGGCCTGGCCGGCCGCGATCAACGCCACCGACCGGCCGATCCGCGGCACCACCGCGTCGAGGATCTCGACCGGCCGCGCCCCGTCGCCGTACGCCGACGCCATCACCGCGAGCCGCGCGGCACAGGCATCGGGGGGAAGCGCCCGATAAAGCGGCACCCAGTTCCAGGCCGCGAACGCCAGGTCCTCGAGCGGGGTGCCGGGACCCGCCATGTCCCAGTCGAACACCCCGACGAGCCGCTCGCCGGTCGCCGATGTGCTGAGGGCCACGTTGTAGGGCGCGAAGTCGTGGTGACAGATCAGCTCGCCGTCGGCAAGCGGTCGGTCGACAGAGCGCCATGGTCCCGGGTGCCGGAAGTCGCGGACGACCCGGTGGTAGCGCCGTAGCCACGTCATCGCGGCACCCAGCAGGGCAACGCTGACCGCATCGGTGTCGACGTCGACCTGATGTCCCGGCAGGTACGTCAACACCTCGCGGCCGCGGACGTCCACCCCGAGCACGCCTGGCACCTCTGCAAGGCCCGCCGCTGCCAGGTGGTCGAGCAGGGCGTGCACCGCCGGGGTCCACGGCCCGGTCGCCCGGCGCACCGTCGCACCGATCTGGACCGCGCCGCCGACGTTGCCGCCCGGGAGCCGATGACCGTCGAGCAAGAGCTCCCGCAGCTCGTCCAGAAACGGGCGGTCCGACGGGAGCCAGTCGACGTCGTCGAGATCCTCCGGGCCCAGCCAGCGCACCGCGTCGTGCTCGTGCGGTACCGGCTCACCGGCCACGAGGCTGACGACGTGGGCAGTGAGCTCGTAGCCCGGCTTGATCGCCGTACGCCCGGCCAGCGCGAATCCGTAAGACACGTCGCAACCGAGCTCCTCCTGCACCTCGCGTCGGACCGCGTCGGCGACCGACTCCCCCGGATCGACCTTGCCGCCAGGCAGCTCCCAGCCACCCGCCACATCGCCAGGATGCGTACGCCGGGCCGCGAGCACACGGCCTCTGCTCACGATCGCGGCAGCCGTCACCTCGATGCTGAGATCCGCCACGACGGGCAGCCTCGCACACGAGGCCGGTCTGGCAGGCTGTTCGGCGGTCGTGGACAACGCCCGCACTGCGCGCGACGCACAGGAAGCCGGCCAGCTACGGGGAGCTCGGCCCGACCTAAGCGTCGGGCCGAGCTCAGTGGCGCGTGTCACGCCACCATTGCTTTCGTGCGCACCGAAATCGCGTCAGACTTCAAACGACCACCCTGCACGTGCCTGTCGGGTTCACCTCGCGTCGCTTCAACCGCAGACCCGACGAGTCGGTCGGTGCGTGCATGTGGTCAGATGCTGGGCATGAGGGCCTTCGGTGCCCCCGGCCTTCGTGCACCGCAGAGGAGTCGCTGGATGTCAGCTGGAGTGATGGGACAGGGTCGCGCCACCATCGACGCCAAAACCCTGCGGCAGGACCGCTGGTGGCTGGCTCCGCTCACGACCTTCATCGTCTTCGCTGCGTTCGTCGTCTACGCCACCTGGCGGGCGTTCGACGGCGACAACTTCTACTCGGCGCCGTACCTGTCCCCGTTCTACTCGCCCTGCCTGAGCGACTCCTGCGTCGAAGGCTCGTCCGACTTCGGCCAGCCCTTCTCGTGGTGGAACCTGTCCCCCGCCCTGCTGGTGCTGATCTTCCCGCTGGGCTTCCGGATGACCTGCTACTACTACCGCAAGGCCTACTACCGGGCCTTCTGGCTCTCACCACCCGCCTGCGCCGTCGCGGAGCCACACGGCAAGTACACCGGCGAGACCCGGCTGCCGCTGATCCTGCAGAACATCCACCGCTACTTCTGGTATGCCGCCATGCTGGTGTCCCTGGTGTTGACCTACGACGTCATCTTGGCGTTCCGCGACGAGGACGAGCACTGGGGCCATATGGGCCTCGGCACCGTCATCCTGCTGGTCAACATCGTCCTCATCTGGCTCTACACGCTGTCGTGCCACTCCTGCCGGCACGCCGTCGGTGGCCGCCTCCGGCACTTCTCGAAACATCCGGTGCGCTACAAGCTGTGGACCTGGGTGTCCAAGCTCAACGCCGACCACGCCAAGTACGCCTGGTTGTCTCTGTTCTCGGTGGCGATTACCGACCTGTACGTCTACCTGCTTGCCACCGGCGCCTTCGACGACCCGAGGTTCTTCTGAGCATGACCGACACAGCCCCCAGCGACGACCGTCGCCCGACGGGTGCAACCGCCG